>CAYRNG010000323.1:0-1813 GCA_964425395.1 uncultured Candidatus Kuenenia sp.
GCAGTGATCTTCTCGTCGGAGAGCGGCCCCTTGGCGAAGGCATGGTTGGCCTTCACGGTGCCCCCCTTGTAGCAGACCACGGTGATCTCGGCGTCGGGAGCGATCTTGAACTCCGGAGGGCCGTCCTGGATGTCTTCCGGCACCACGAAGGCCACCCGCTTGATGTCGTGCTTCTCCACGAACTCGGCCGCCGCCTTCTTGAGGCTCTCGGCGTCGGTGCCGATCATGTTCACGAAGGCGGTCAGCTTCTGATCGGCATGCTCCTCGAGCTCGCCCTCGAGTTTCTTGAGAAACTTGGCGAACGACTCGTCGGCCGACCGGGCGAACACCATCACCACCGGCCGCTGGCCCATCTTGCAGCGGTAGCAGAGGGTCTTGCCGTCGGTCACGCCATCGTCGGGATTGCCGGTCACTTTGGTGACCATGAAGGCGCCGACCGAATCACCTACCTGGGGGCCACTGGTCACCTCGGCCGAGGCCGTCGCCGCCAGCCCGCAGGCAAGCGCCATCATCAGAACCGTCGCACAAAATTTACGCATCGCTGAAACTCCTCGTATGCCGCGGGCCCGCCGGGGAAGTCCCGCCGCCGCCCGCATCTGCGGCCCCGCCGGGGGCGAGGCCGCGTGAAGCTCGTCTTCGCGGCAGAGGCACCACGCGTGCCACCACCGTCGTCCTTGCAGATGCAAGCCTATCCCGGCTACGATTGCGACTGCAAACATTCGGGTCTGAACAGGTTCAGGTCCGGGGAAAAACCCGCCACGAGGAATGCTTTCATGGCAACCGCCACTCCCTCCGCCCCCCGCCGGGCCGCCCGGCCCACGATCCGGCAGACGCAGCTCTTCATCGACGGCCAGTGGACGCCGGCCCGGAGCGGCAAGACCTTCGAGACCATCAACCCGGCCACCGAGGAGGTGATCGCGAGCGTCGCCGAGGGCGACGCCGCCGACGTCGAGATGGCGGTGCGGGCTGCCCGCCGGGCCTTTGACGAAGGGCCCTGGCCCCGGATGAACGCCCGGGAGCGGGGCAAGATCATGATCCGGCTGGCCGACCTGATCGAGAGCGAGATCGACGAGCTGGCCGCCCTCGAGTCGCTCGACAACGGCAAGCCCGTCAGCGATGCCCGGCTCGGCGACATCCCGCTGGCCCTCGACGCCCTCCGGTATTACGCCGGCTGGGCCGACAAGATCCAGGGGGCGACGATCCCAGTGAGCGGCAACTACTTCTGCTACACGCGGAAGGAGCCGGTCGGCGTGGCCGGCCAGATCATCCCCTGGAACTTCCCGATCCTGATGGTGGCCTGGAAGTGGGGCCCGGCCCTGGCCGCCGGCTGCACGATCGTGATGAAGCCGGCCGAGCAGACGCCGCTGACGGCGCTGCGGCTCGCGCGGCTGGCCCAGGAGGCGGGCGTGCCCGACGGCGTGATCAACGTGGTGCCGGGCTTCGGGCCCACCGCCGGGGCGGCGATCGTCAAGCACCCGGGCATCGACAAGGTGGCCTTTACCGGCTCGGGCGAGACGGCCCAGGTCATCATGCGGCAGGCGGCCGACCAGCTCAAGCGGCTGACCTTCGAGCTCGGCGGCAAGAGCCCCAACATCGTGTTCGCCGACGCCGACCTCGACGCGGCTGCGGCCGGGGCCCACGTGGGCATCTATTTGAACCAGGGGCAGTGCTGCTGCGCCGGCTCGCGGCTGTTCGTGGAAGACACGATCCACGGCGAGTTCGTGGAGCGGGTGGTGGCCGAGAGCAAGACCCGCCGCGTGGGCGACCCCTTCGATCCCTCCACCCAGCAGGGCCCGCAGGTCGACAAGGCCCA
>CAYRNG010000324.1:0-3471 GCA_964425395.1 uncultured Candidatus Kuenenia sp.
CAGCTCGCCGAGACGATCACCGAGGAGGCCAAGCCGGTGGTGTTCGTGGTCAACAAGTGGGATCTCTACGCCGCCGACGTCAAGAAGCGGGAGTGGACGGAGTATCTCCGCGACACCTTCCGGACGATGCCCTGGGCGCCGGTGGCCTTCGTGACCGCCACCCGGAGCCGCAACGTGAAGGCCACGATCGACACCGCCCAGCGGCTCTACCGGCAGAGCCAGACCCGCGTGCCGACGGCCCGGCTCAACGAGGTACTCCGCGCCGCGGTCGAGGCCAACCGCCCCTCCGCCGACGGCCGGGGCCGGCCGGTGCGGCTCTACTACGCCACCCAGGTGGATGTCGGCCCCCCCACGGTCGTGATCTCGGCTAGCGCTCCCAAGAGCGTCTCGGAGCCCTACAAGCGCTACCTGATCAACTCCTTCCACCAGCAGCTGCCCTACCGGGAAGTGCCGATCCGGCTATTGCTCCGCGGCAAGAAGGCCCAAGAGCCGGCGTAAAGGCCGCCCGTAGCGACGGGATGACTCTGCGGGCAGGCGAAGCCTGTGGATCCCGCCGGCCGGTTGACGTGGCCCTCTCCGGTTGATCGAGTTGGCCGTTCTGCTCTCCGCCGCAACGCACCGTCCCCTGGCTTGCGCCAGGGGGTTCTATGGGCATCCACAGCGGCGCGTGACCAACAATAGAAACCCCGGGCGCAAGCCCGGGGACGGTGGGTCTGAAAACTACCCCGCCCTCCACTCCCGCCCTCCACCCCATCAACCGCGGAGAGCGCGGCCGCCCCGGACCTCCAACGGCCTCATGCCCGCTCCCGCTCCCCGAGCCGCCTCACGAGTTCCACCTGCCGGGGTGTGAACGGGACCGCTCCGGCGAGCAGGTCGGGCTCGTCTCGGTCCTCCGGCACCAGCCGGGCGGTGATGGCCGCTACGAGCTCAGCCAGGCCCTGGCCGGTGACCGCCGAGGTGAGGATCGCTCCGGCGGGGCCGGTGAATCCGGCGGCGGTCAGGTCGGCCTTCGTGAGCACGGTGAGTTCGCCGGCGGCCGGCTCCGGTGGCGGCTCGCCGGCAGGCGCGAGCCGGAGCACGAGATCGGCCCCGCCGGCGGCGGCCCGGGCCCGGGCGATGCCCGCCTGCTCGGTGGCTGACGCGGCCGCCTCGGCAGCCCGCGTGCCGGCGGTGTCGATGAGCTCTCCTTCCCAGCCGCCGAGCACGAGCCGGGTGGTCACGAGATCGCGGGTCGTGCCGGGCTCCGGCGAGACGATGCTCCGGGCATGGCCGGCCAGGGCGTTGACGAGGCTGCTCTTGCCGGCATTGACCGGCCCGGCCAGCACCACCCGCCAGGGCTCGGTCAGCCGGAGGCCGACCCGGGCCGCCCGCTCGAGCTGCGCGGCCAGCCTGCCACGTTCGTCGCCAGCCAGGCTGGCCAGCCGATCGAGGGCCGCCTGCAACATGCCCGCCGCCTGCCGCGACAGGATCCGGGCCGCCCGCGGGCCGGCCGCCTGGGCCAGGGCCAGCCGGGCTTCGAGGGCCAGCGGATCGAGGCCCGTCTCCCGGAGCCAGTCGGGCCAGGCCTGCCGCCTGCCGCCGGCCGCCTCCAGGCTGGTGAAAACCCCCTCGGCCGCCGCGTGGCCCCCATGGCAATGGATCTCGAGCCGGTCGGCCGCCTGCCGCACCACCACGAGCTCCTCGCCCGGCCCGCGCCGGCCTTCCACCGGCGGGCCGAGCCAGCGGCCCACGCAGATCGCCCCGTCGGCCCGGGCCGCGAGCGGCACTCCCCCCCGGGGCTCGAAGCAGGCGTCGGCCAGCCGGCAGGCGGCCGGGCCGGCGACGCCGACCACCGCCAGGGCTCCCCGGCCCGGCGGTGTGAGCAGGGCCAGGCGGGCGGCCTCGGGCCGAGACGGCGGGAAGGATGCGGTCGGGCGGGAGGGCATGGGCGTCCCGATGAGGGGAGGAGCAGGGGCATGTGAGGCTAGCATGCCGGCGGAAGGGGGACAGTCCCCTGCGGGGACAGTCCCCGAGGAGAGGAAGGGGGACAGTCCCCTGCGGGGACAGTCCCCCGCTGCCCTCGCTACGACCGGCATCATGCGACGGCTTCCGGCCAGGCCAGGCTTCGGAATTGTCGCCCTGCCGCCCGCCGCCGCCGCCGCCGGGTGCATAGTTGGCGGGGACGGTTCCCCGCTCACGCTCGGACTCGGCATGCAAAACTTTTTCGCCAAGACGGTCGCAGTGGCCATGCTCGTGGGGGGCTTTGGCCTGACCGGCGACCTGGGCTGGATCGCCGAGCGGGGCAGCCGCGTGCTCGGGGCGGCCGACGTGCCCGGCGTCACGAGCCTGGGGCCCGGCGCCGAGCAGCTCGGCGAGCCGGCTGGTCCGGCTCCGGTACTCGCGCCGCCGGCCCCGGCCGGGTTCGGCCCGTCGGCACCAGCCACGCCCCTTGGATCCCCGGCCGCGTCGCCACCTGCCCCGCCGCCCGCGGCTGAAGAGCCCCTCGGCCGGCCCACGACCCTGCCCAAGCCGCCGGCCGGCGGCCCCGAGCAGATCGCTTGGACGGCCCTCGACACCGGCAGTCGCGTCGTCGTCTGGCTGGCCGGCCCGCCGCATCGCTGCCTGGTGCTCGACTTCGTCGATCCCGTCAGCGGCGAGGCGGTGCTCTACGAGGTGGCCACCGTCTCGCCCGCCGGCCGCCCGCTGGCCACGGCCGGCCCGCCCCGGCGGGTGATCGTGGGCCGCGACGCCGCGGGCCGCACCCATGCCGAAGGGATCATCCGCGGCGGCCAGCTGCTGGTGACACCGGTCGGCATCGGCGGCCCGGGAAGGGGCCAGTGGCTCGGTCCGGTCGCGGCCCTGGGCTTCGGCGACTGAGCGGCCGCTCGAGTCACTCGGCGCCGACGACCTGCTTCTTGGAGAGGCCGATCTTCCGCTCGTCGGTATCGACGCGGAGCACCTTCACCTCCAGCGGGTCGCCCACCTTCACGAAGTCTTCGGCGTTCTCGACCTTGTCGTCGGACAATTCCGAGATGTGGAGCAGCCCCTCGAGGCCGTCCTCCAGCCCCACGAACACGCCGAAATTCGTGATCTTCGTGACCGTGCCCTGGACCACGTCGCCCGGCTTGTAGCGGTCGGGGATGTCGCCCGTCCAGGGATCGTCGCTCATCTGCTTGAGCCCCAGCGCGATCCGCCGCCGCTGCTGGTCGACCGAGAGCACCTTGCACTCGACCTCCTGCCCCTTGTCGAGCATCTCGCTGGGGTGGGTCACCTTGCGGGTCCACGACATGTCGGTCACGTGGAGCAGGCCGTCGATGCCGTCGTTGATCTCGATGAAGGCGCCATAGTTGGTGAGGTTGCGAACCACCCCCTTGACGATCGCGCCCGGCGGGTAGTCGGCCGCCACCTTCTCCCAGGGGTTCTGCTGGGTCTGCTTCATGCCCAGCGAAATTTCCTGCTTCTCCTTGTTAATGGCCAGCACCACCACCTCCA
>CAYRNG010000325.1:0-7610 GCA_964425395.1 uncultured Candidatus Kuenenia sp.
GTGCGGCCGGCGGCCGGAGGGCCGCGAAGCCCGCCGGGGGCATGGATGCCCCGCCGGGCGGATAGCCAGTTTCCAACGCCGTCGAGATAGCACGGGCAACCCCTCCCTCGACCCGCATTCCGGAAGCTCGCATTTTCCGAGACCCGCGAGTCGGTGATCCACACCGCCAGACGCGCAGATCAGGTCCGCCACGTAGCGGCGGGACTCTATCCCGCCGGCCAGTTGACGCTGCGTTTCCAGTGCCGCCGGTTCCGGTTGGCACCGCCGCGCTGTCCGCGGGTCGGGTACCCGCGGCTACGGTTGCCTACGGGCCCGATGCCGCGATCGCTTCGGCCACGGTCTTGCGGCCGAGCGGCTGCTTGTCGCCGAACGGGCCGTCGACACTGCCCTTGGGCCAGGTGGCCGGGTCGGCGTAGCGGCCGTCATCGCCGAACTCCGCCTGGAGGCGGGCGATCTCGGCCTTCAGCTCCGCGAACAGCTTCGCCACCTCGGGGCTGCCTGCCTCGGCCGGGTCGAAGAGGAGGTTGTGCTGCTCGGCGGGATCGGCGACGAGATCAAAAAGCTCCCAGGCGTCCTTCTTCCAGTAATGGATCAGCTTGTGGGTTGCCGTCCGGACGCCGTAGTGGGCCCGGGTGTTGTGGTGGCCGGGATCGTGGTAGTAGCGATAGTAGACGCCCTGCCGCCAGTCGGCCGGTGTCTCGCCGCGGAGCAGCGGCGCCAGGCTCCGGCCCTGCATGAAGGCCGGGATCTCGAGGCCGGCCAGATCGAGAAACGTGGGGGCCACGTCGATGTTGGCCACGAAGGCATCGGGCGTGGTGCCCGGCTTGATCCCCGGGCCGCGGGCGATCAGGGGCACCCGCAGGCCCGGCTCGTACATGAACCGCTTGTCGTACATCCCCAGGTCGCCGAGATACCAGCCGTTGTCGGTCGTGTAGATCACGATGGTGTTCTCGGCGAGCCCCCGGGCGTCGAGTTCATCGAGGAGCTTGCCGACGTTGTCGTCCACCCCCTGCACGCAGGCCAGGTAGTCCTGCATGTAGCGCTGATACTTCCATTTGACGAGCTCCTGGCCGCTGAGCAGCACGCCGCCGACCTCCACCTCCGTCGGGCAGGTGCCCAGCCACTGTTTGCGGGCGGTGCCGGCGAACTTCGCCGGCGGCTCGAGCTTGAGGTCGGCCCGACGCAGGTCGCGGGATACCGTCTGGCGATTCTCCGGCAGGGCGGCGGGCCGGGTGGCGTAGTCATCCCAGAGCGTGGCGGGCTCGGGGATCACGGCGTCCTTGAACTTCGCCTTGTTTCGCTCGTCGGGCTGCCAGTTGCGGTGCGGCGCCTTCTGGTGAACCATCAGGAAGAAAGGCTTGTCGGCCGGGCGGGTGGCGAGAAACTCGACGGCCAAATCACCGGTGATGTCGGTGCAGTGCCCCTCGATCGTGAGCGTGTGGCCAGGCACGAGAAACTGCGGGTTCCAATAGTTGCCCTGGCCGGGCAGGATCGCCCAGCGGTCGAAGCCCGTCGGTTCGCTGCCGAGGTGCCACTTGCCGATGATCCCGGTGTGATAGCCGCCGGCCTGGAGCCGCTTGGCGACGTGGTCGCGAGAGCCGTCGAAGCGGTTGAAAACCGGCACGCCGTTCTCGTGGGAATACTGGCCGGTCAGGAGCGTGGCCCGACTGGGGGTGCAGATCGAGTTGGTCACGAAGGAGTTGGTGAACCGGGCCCCGGCGGCCGCCAGCCGGTCGAGGTGGGGCGTCTGGTTGACCTTCGAGCCGTAGGCCGAGATGGCGTGCTCGGCGTGGTCGTCGGAAAAGATGAACAGGATGTTGGGGCGGCGGGGAGCCTCCGCCGCGGCGAGGGCGGGCAGCAGGCAGGCCAGGGCGACCAGCGCGGAGCGAATCATGCGGGTTCCTTTCCGGGGCAGACGACCGCCCGCATTGTCCGCCACGATGAAGCGGCTGTCAAAAATTCCCCCCCCCCCCCCGCGCGGCGCCCCGCCGCTGGTGGCGGGGGCGGATCACGTCGGTCGCCAGGCCGAGCCGCTCGAGAAGCAGGATCAGGTAGTAGGTGCCGTCGATCTCCCACCACCGGTGCTGGACACTGGCGCTGGCGGGGTCGTGGTGGTGGTTGTTGTGCCAGCCCTCCCCCATGGCCAGCAGGCCGACGAACCAGTTGTTGCGGCTGTCTTCGCCCGTGGCGTAGGTGCGGTAGCCGAACAGATGGGTCAGCGAATTCACGCTCCAGGTGATGTGCCAGACGAGCACCGTGCGGACATACACGCCCCACACCAGCCAGCTCGTGGCCAGCTGGAGGCCGTGGCCCCAGTCCCCGCCGGTGAGCCGGCCCACGGCGAGGCCGGCCGCGGCGAAGCAGGCGGCGTGGGCCAGGTAGATCCAGAGGACCGCCACCGGGTGCCGCTCCAGCCAGCGGTAGTAGTCGTCGGCCACGATGTCGCGGGCATACTTGTCGAAGAAGGCGTAGGTACGGCGGTCGGGGGCCCGCCGGAACAGCCAGCCGGCATGGGACCAGGCGATCCCGTCGCGGGGCGAGTGGGGATCGAGTTCGTCGTCGGAGTGGACGTGGTGGAGCCGGTGGTTGGCAACCCAGCGGGCCGGCGTATCTTCCAGCGAGCAGATCGCGATCGTGGCCAGCGACCGCTCGAGCCCGCGAGAGACCTTGAGGCTGCGGTGGGCCAGGAGCCGGTGGTAGCAGAGGTTGATACCCAGCGTGCCGAAGAAGACCGTGCCGACCAGGGCCAGGGCCAGGCCCGACCAGCTGAAGCACCAGGGCAGGAGGGCCAGACAGGCCAGCAGGTGGACCACCGAGATCGGGACCAGATAGTCCCAGTGGATGCCGGCGCGGGGCAGAGTATGGAGGGTGACGGGCTGGGCCACGGCGGATTCCAAAAAGCGGGGAACAGGCGGCAGCGAGAAACCAGCAGACGCGGCACAGCCCGCGACTGGAGGGGCATCATCGCGGCAGGGCTTTGATCCGACAAGGCTCCCGACGCTGGCGGCGGAGAAAAACCCCTGCCGCGGGGTGCGGCGGCTACCGGCTGGACCGGTCAGGCAAGCCGGACCGCCTGTCCGCCTGCTCGAGCCAGGGTCTCCCGGGCCAGAACCGCCTGTCCGAGGGCGAGCCCGCCGTCGTTCGGAGGCACGGCATGGTGGAGCACGAGCTCGACCCCGGCCGCCTCGAGCCGGCCGACCGCATCGGCCACGAGCCGGGCATTCTGAAAGACGCCACCGGTCAGGCCCATGCTGCTGCCGGCCGCCGGCCCGAGCCCTTCCCGCACCGCCCCGAGCATCCGTACGACCGCCCGATGGAAGGCCGCCGCGATCCGCTCGCGGGGCTCTCCGGCGAGCGCATCGTGCACGACGCCGCGGACGACCGGCCGCCAGTCGATCTCGAGCAGGCCGCCTGGGGGAGCGGGCATGAAGGCAAAGGCGTAGCGGCCGTCGTCGTCGGCAGGCCCGCTCGCGGCCCACGACTCGAGGGCCAGGGCCGCCTCGGCCTCGAATGAGATCCTCTGCGGGCCGCCGGCGAGCGCCGCCACAGCGTCGAATAGCCGGCCCATGCTCGTGGTCGGAGGGCAGGCGAGGCGACGGTCGAGCTGCTGCCCGAGCACCCGCGCCGCTGAGTCACCGGCGGCCTGCACTGGCGGCAGCCGGCTGTCCCAGGGAATGCCGGCCGCGTGCAGGATCGCCAGCGCCGCCCGCCAGGGTTCGCGGATCGCGGCGTCGCCGCCGGGCAGCGGGAAGGGAGTGAGCCGGGCCACGTGATGGATGCCGGCCGCGTCGGCCAGGAAGAATTCGCCGCCAGCGATCGTGCCGTCGGGCCGGTAGCCTGTGCCGTCGAAGCAGGCCACGAGGCACCCGCCCCGGTCGGCCGGCAGGGCCGCGGCGCCATAGTGCTCGGTCAGAAGCGCCGCCACATGGGCCTCGTGGTGCGGCACCCGCACCAGCGGAATCCCGCGGGCGGCGGCCAGCCGGGCGGCGAACTCGGCCGCGACAGAGCCGGGATGGAGGTCGGCGGCGATCGCGGCCGGCTCGGCGGCGAAGAGCCGGAGCAGGTGGTCGGCCGCGCGGTCGAGGGCGGCGAGCGTTTCGAGGCTGCCGGCATCGCCGACGTGCTGGCCGGCCACGGCCCGGTCGGCCACCGCCAGGCAGAGGGCCGCCTTGAGGTCGCCGCCGACGGCGAGCACGGTCGGGCCGGTGGCGGCCAGCCGGAGTGACCCGGGGGCCTGGCCGCGGCCGCGGCGGATCGGCAGCGGCGCTCCCGCCACGCACCGCACGACCGAGTCGTCGCAGGCCGTCTCGATCGGCCGATCGTGGAGCAAAAAGCCGTCGGCGATTCCCATGAGCCGCGCGATCGCCTCGGCGTTGTCGCTGGCGATCGGCTCCTCGGCCAGGTTGCCCGAGGTCATCACGAGCGGCGGCTGACCGGCGGCGAGCAGATCCTGAAGCGGCGCGGCGGGGAGCATGAGGCCGAGCAGGTCGCTCGCCGGCGCGATCGCTTCGGCAAGGCCGCTGCCGGCTCGCCGGCGGACGATCACGATCGGCCGCTCGGGGCCGGCAAGCAGCCGCGCTTTCTCCTCGTCGACGTGGGCGATCCGCCGGGCCGCCGCGAGGTCGCTCACCAGCACGGCCAGCGGCTTGGCCGGGCGGTGCTTGCGGTCGCGGAGCCGGCTCACGGCCGCGGCATCGGTGGCGTCGCAGGCCAGGTGAAAGCCGCCGAGATCCTTGACGGCCAGGATTCCGCCCCGCGCGATGAGCCCGCGGGCGGCGGCGATCGCGGCCGGCGAGTCGGCGGCGGCCGGCCGGCTGGCGGCCGGGGCGGCTTGGCCGGGGCCGGCCTCATGAAACCAGGCCACCGGCCCGCAGGCGGGGCAGGCGATCGGCTGGGCGTGGAACCGGCGATCGGCCGGGTCGTGGTATTCGGCGGCGCAGGCGGGACACATGGCGAACCCGCGCATCGTCGTCCCCCCGCGGTCGTAGGGGAGCCGCTCGATGATCGTGTATCGCGGGCCGCAGTCGGTGCAGCTGATGAAGGCGTGGCCGTGGCGGCGGTCAGCCGGATTCCGCATCTCGGCCAGGCAGGCCGTGCAGGGAGCGATATCGGCGGGGATCACCGGCCGGCTGCCGGGGGCGGCGCCGCTTGCCAGGATTCGGAAGCCGGCCCGCTCAGCGGCGACCGGCTGGAGCGCGGCTGTATGAATTGCCTCGACCGTGGCCAGCGGGGGCGCGGCGGCTGCCAGGCCGGCCGTGAAGGCCGCCACGGCGGCGGCCGGTCCCTGCACCTCCGCGACCACGCCGCTCGGTGTGTTCTCGACGAACCCGGCCAGGCCGAGTCGTGTGGCCCGCCGCCAGATGAACGGCCGGAAGCCGACCCCCTGCACGACACCGGTGATGGAGAGCCGCTGGCGGATCATCACGATCCACTCTAGCGGCCTGTCAGCGCGAGGGCGACGTGGCCAGCGGCTCCTCGAGCACGCCCCTGACCTTGGGCCAGAGCAGGGCGGCCTCGACCACCATCCAGGCCTCGAGGGCGAGCATCACCGCGGCCACCGCGACCAGCGGCCAACTGCCCCCGGCCCACCACCGCTGGACGTCGATCGCCAAGGCCCAGGCGGGCATCGCCAGCATGAACACCATCGGCACCGCCGCCACCTGCACCGGCAGGCCGCGCCGCAAGAGATAGAAGCTCGTCACCACCAGCGAGAGGCCGGCGAGCAATTGGTTGGTCGCCCCGAACAGCGGCCAGAGGATCAGGCCGCCGGTGCCGAGCGTGGCGTAGGTCCAGGGCTTGCCGGGGGCCGGCATCAAGGCCAGCAGAAACGCGGAGCCGACCGCGAACAGCGTCGCCCCGTGGGGCGTGGTCAACAGCCAGAGCGGCCACTGGAGGGGCCCCAGGCCGGTCGGCCGCCGCTGCCGCTGGCTCCAGGCGGCCCCGGCCGGGAGGAGCGTGCCGGCGAGCTCCTGCACGACGTACCTCTGCAGGCGGGTGGCCGTGTCGAGGGTGGTGCCGGCGAAGCTCGCCACCAGGACGCCCATCAGGGCCCGGGCGAAGGTGGCCTCGATGCCGAGCGCCCCCAGGAGATTGCCCGAGCCCACCACGAAGGCGGCGATGGCGCTGCCGCCGGTGACCTTCGCCCAGTCGGCGTAGATCGTCTGCCAGAGGGCGGAGCCCGTGAGGCCGGGATACTCCTGCGGCCAGCCCAGGCCGATCCCGGCCCCCACCGCCACGATCACGAGCAGCGCCAGAAACGCCTCCAAGAGCATCGAGCCGTAGCCCACGGCATGGGCGTCGGTCTCGCACCGCAGCTGCTTGCTCGACGTGCCCGAGCTCACCAGGCAATGGAAGCCGCTGATCGCCCCGCAGGCGATCGTCACGAACAGGAAGGGGATGATCGGCGGGGCGTGTTCGGGATGGAGGTCGAGCACGGGCGCCACGAGCTCGAGCGGCAGCCGGCCGCCGTCGGCCGCGGCCGGGCCGCCGAGCAGGGCCGCGGCTGCGAGCCCCGCCACTACCAGACCCAGGCTGGCCACGAGCTGGAGGCTGTTGATGTAGTCGCGGGGCTGGAGCAGCACCCAGACCGGCAGCACGCTGGCCACGTAGCAGTAGGCCAGGAGCACCGCCACCCAGGCCCAAACGGGCCAGGCCGCCACGGTGGCGTTGAACGACTGGATCAACGCCCCGAGCGTGCCGCCGGTCCAGGCGAGCCCCGGGCAGCCGGCCCCCAGCCAGACGGTGGCGATCATCAGGGCGAGGGCCAGGAGGCTCGGCCAGAACAGGTTGCGGCCGGCCCGGTGGACGCGGAGGCCGATCCAGACGGCGATCGGAATCTGGAGGAAGACCGGCAGCGTCGATTCGGGGAACTGCACGAACACGCTGGCGATCACCCAGCCGAAGATCGCGAGCACCACCCAGAGGGCGAAGAGCAAGAGCACGAGGAACAAGAGCCGCACCCGGCGGTTCAAGAGCCGGCCGGCCACCTCGCCCACGGTCATCCCGCGGTTGCGGAGGCTGACCACGAGCGCCGCCAGGTCGTGCATCGCCCCGATGAAGATCGCCCCCATGAGCACCCAGGCCACCGCCGGCCCCCAGCCCCACATGATCGCCAGCGCCGGCCCCACGATCGGCCCGGTGCCGGCGATGCTCGTAAAGTGGTGGCCGAACACGATTGCCGGCGGGGTGGGGACGTAATCGACGTCGTCCCGGAGTTCGACGCTCGGCACGATGGCCGTGGGGGAAAGCCGGAATACGCTCCGGGCCAGCCAGCGGCCGTACGTGAAGTAGGCCCCGACGAGCAGGGCGGCCGAGCCGAGGACGAGGAGGAGGACGTTCATGGGACTAGTGATTCAGGGTATTCCAGGACTCTAACGCAAGCCGGCGGGAGCGAGCAAAAGGAGCAGGTGGCCCCGCAGCGGCGGGATAACCCTGAGGGCAGGCAAGCCTGTCCATCCCGCCGGCCAGTTGAGGCAGCCCCTTCCGGTGCCGCGGTTTCCGGTCGGCAACGTCCCCGCTGTCCGTCGGGTTGAAAACCCGCGGCTACGTTTGCCCGTAGGGTCAACCCGCGGCTACGTTGGGCCAAAACGGTCGCCACGTAGCGGCGGGAT
>CAYRNG010000326.1:0-2261 GCA_964425395.1 uncultured Candidatus Kuenenia sp.
CGTGAAGGCGATCGCCGAGATCACGGCAAACAGCGTCTTGCTGAATGACCGGGCCAACAGTGGCGCGGCCATGTTCGTGTCGGTTGGGTCGAGGGCCCCCGAGGTCATCGCCCCCAGCCCCAGGTAGAGCGTGAGCACGTAGAAGCCGCCGATCGCCGCGATCCCCACGACCGTGCTCTTGCGGGCGGCGGCGGCGTCCTTGACGGTGTAGTAGCGGATCAGGATGTGGGGCAGGGATGCCGTGCCGCAGAAGAGCGCGAGCATCAGGCTGGCAAAGTCGAGCCGGCCGGCGAGCGTGCCCCCGGCGAGGCCCTTGAAGTAGCCGCCGGGCCGGAGCAGTTCGGCGGCCGGCCGCTCCTTCGCAGTGAAGGTCTCGTGGGTGCCCTCGGCGTCGGTCCGCGTGGACTTCTCCCAGGTGACGACGGTCGAGTCTTCGAGGGCGGCGAGATACGCAAGCGGCCCCAGCGGGCCGGTCGTGCGGGCAGCGGCATACCGCTCGGGCAGCCGCGTGATCGTGCCCACCGGCCGCAGGTCGTGGCCGGCGGCCTGCGGCTTCCCGTCCACGAGCACGGTGCCGTCGGGCCGGATAGAGCGGACCTGCGGCGTGAGGTCCACCGGCCCGTCGCGACCGGCGTTCACGGCCAGGCCCCGCGTGAGGATCAGCACCGTGAGGACCCCGCAAAAAAGAACGAGCAGCGACCCCTTGATAAACTGCACCCAGGTGGTGCTCACCATCCCCGCCGTGACGACGATCATGGTCACGGCCACGCCCACGAGGATCACCCCGACCCAGTGGGGCAGGCCCAACAGCGGCGCGACGAGCGACCCCGCCCCGACCATCTGCGGAATGAGATAGAAGACGCTGACCACGAGCGTCGAGATCGCCACGGCCAGCTTGATGCCCCGGCTGTCGAACCGGGCGTCGAGGGCGTCGGCGAAGGTGAACTTCCCCAGGGCCTTGATCGGCTCGGCGATCACGAACAGCGCCACCACCCAGCCCGCCAGGAAGCCGATCGAATAGAGAAACCCGTCGTAGCCGTGGAAGGCGATCATCCCGCAGATGCCCAGGAACGACGCCGCCGAGAGGTAGTCGCCGGCGAAGGCGATCCCGTTGACCGCCCAGTGCACCTGGCCGTGGGCCGCGTAGTAGCCCTGGGCCGACTGTCCCTTGCGGCCGAGCCGGAAGGAGAGCCAGAGCACGCCGGCCACGAAGGCCGCGAAGATGCCGACGGCCAGCGGGGAGGTCTCGTGGAGCATGAGGTCGCTGTTCCTGCTACCGGCCCGCCCGGGCGACCATGTACGCGACCGAGAGCACGACGGCTGCCACGATCAGCCCCAGCCCGCAGGCGATGGCCAGGTTGACCCCGCCGAAGGGCCGCTCGGCCACGAGATCCGGCCGCACGAGCACGAGCGTGATGAACCCGCCGTAGAGGAGCACGTAGAGGCCAAACAGGGCCAGGCCAAGCCGGCTCGCCGGCGCCGCCGTCCGCGGCTTGTGTGCATCACCGTCGCTCATCCCGTCACGCTCCTGCCGCCCGCCTCTCGCCCGGCGGCCAAGGCCGGGCGAGGCCCAAGGATACCCGCCGCCGGCCGCCGCGGGGGATTCGAGGCTCAGCCTCCGTGACGCCCGCTCTCGCACCCGCCGGCCGGGCGAAGGACCGTGGCAACCGCTACCCGTCCAGCGGGTGACGGCACCGAAGGCCGGGGAAGCGGCCATAGTCGCGATCGGTCGTGATCCATTCGGCTCCGGTCTCCAGGGCGAGCGCCGCATGATAGGCATCGGCGATGAGGTTGCCCCGGGCCCCGGACCGCCGGCAGAGGTCGAGAAAGATCTGCCAGTGACGCGGCCCCGGTGCGAGCACGACCAGCTGCTCATGCTCGCGGAGTTCGCTGACGAAGGCAATCGCCCGCTCGATGGGGGTCGGCGGATGAAACACCCGGGGGTGCGTGATGATCCTCAGGCAGCCGCTCAGTGCCAGGTCGGATACGGCACAGCCGATTGCGGAGTCGAGTTGTTCTTCCAACCAGCTGCGATACTCCTCGTGCCGTTCGGTCTCCTCGCGGTGTGCGTAGACGAGCACATTGACATCGAGCAGGATCACCGCCCCTCCATCACGTCGAGCAGGCTCGCGGAGCTATCGAGATCGACGCCCGGAAGAATGCCCCGCCCCCGAAAGGTGGTGAGCCGCGTTCGCCGTCGGCGGCCGCCGGAACGCGGCTGCGAGAACACCTTTTGGAGGGCTTCTTGAACCACGTCGCTG
>CAYRNG010000327.1:0-5452 GCA_964425395.1 uncultured Candidatus Kuenenia sp.
GCGTTTGGCCGCTCGACCCCGTAGCGGCGGGGTTTCATCCCGCCCGCCCGGTGGGGATGCGGGGCTTGGGCCCGCGGTTCCCGGCGGGCCAGTTGGCGATGCGTGTCTGGTGCCGGCGTTTCCGGTCGGCTTCGTCTCGCTGTCCGCGGGTTGAGCAGGCTTCGCCTGCCCGCCAGGAAAACCCGCGGCTACGTTCCCGCGATCCGCTCGAACTCGTGGACGAACAGGCCGCTTCTGAGCTTGGGCTCGAACCAGGTGCTCTTGGGGGGCATGATTTCGCCGGCGTCGGCCACGGCCAGAAGCTCGTCGGGGCTCGTGGGGTGCATCGAGAAGGCCACGCCCGTCTTGCCGGCCCGCCGTTCGAGTTCGGCCGTGCCGCGGATGCCCCCCACGAACTCGATCCGCTGGTCAGTTCGCGGGTCGCCGATGCCGAGGATCGGGGCGAGCACGCGATCTTGAAGCAGCGACACGTCGAGGCTCGCGATCGGATCGCTGCGGTCGATCGATTCGGGCAGAAACGTGAGTGACCACCAGCTGCCGTTGACGAAGACCAGCGCCGTGCCGCGGGCCGCCGGGGTGCCGGCCGCGGCGGGCGTGACCGAGCCGATGCCGCGGAGCCGCTCGAGGAACTGCTCGGCCGAGAGCCCGTGCAGGTCTTTGACGACGCGGTTGTAGGGCAGGATCCGCAGCTGGTCGTGGGGGAACACGACTGCCAGGAAGCGGCCGTATTCCTCGCCGCCGGAGTGCCCCGGGTTGTTGGCCGCCGAGGTGGCGGCGGCCCGGGAGCCGCCGGCCGAGCGGTGGTGGCCGTCGGCGATGTAGAGGAGGTCGAGCCGGCGGAAGGCGTCGAGGTAGGCCGCGGCGTCGGCCACCTTCCAGCCGGTGTGCTGGACGCCGTCGGGGGCGATGAAGTCGAACAGCGGCTCGCCCATCGCGTCGGCCGCGATCCGGGCCGCGAGCGTGCCCGCAGCCGGCACGATGCCGGGGCGGTCGCGGAAGCAGAGAAACACGGGCTCGGCGTGGCAGGCCGTGACCAGGATGTGCCGGGTGCGGTCGTCTTCCTTGTCGGGCCGGGTCTTCTCGTGCTTGCGGATCTCGCCCGAGTCGTACTGGGCGGCCTCGACGCAGGAGACGACGCCGGTCTGGGCCTGGCCCTCGCGGACCTGGCGGTAGAGGTAGAGGCTCGGGGCCGGGTCGCGGACGAGCGTGCCGGCGGTGATCATCTGCTGGAGGTTGTGAGCCGCCCGCGCGTAGACCTCGGGAGCGTGGTCGTCGGTCTCCGGCGGGAGGTCGATCTCGGAGCGGACCACGTGCAGGAAGGACCGCGGCTTGCCGGCGGCCCGCTCCCGGGCCTCGGCGGTGGAGATCACGTCGTAGGGGTCGCTGGCCACCTCGGCGGCGTGCAGGGCAGGGGGGCGGAGGGCGGCGAAGGGGTGGATCCGGATCATCTCTTGGGGCTGGCTCCAGGTGGGGCGGCGGGACTCGGCGGGGGAGAAGGAGGATAGCGGAGTGTCCGGCAGGCGGCCAAACCCGGGCGGCCACGGGGGGCGGACTTTGAGTCTGCCAAGAGCGGGGCCGATTCCGGCAGGTTGCAAACCTGACCCACGGGGCCTTCCGAATGACTTGCCTCGCCGAGGCGACGCCCCTAAGAATGCCTTGGACGAGGCGGCCGATTGACAAGGTCGCCGTCCCGGCAGGCACGGATTGGACGGGCGGAATGTCGCAGCCGGTCCGATCAGGCTCGGCCGCGATCGGCAGGAGTGAGGACCGCATGTTCGCGGTGGTGGCACGCACGTTCGCGGGTGGCGGGGCTTTCCGGCTCCGCAGCCGTGGGGTGCGCGTGACCCACACGCTCCTGTTCATCGCCGCACTGACCGTGTCGCCGGGCGTCTGCGGCGCCTGTGCGTCGGGTTGTCCGAACGGCGGCAAGGCCGCCCTCGGCTCCCCGGGCACGGGCGTCGCGTTTTTTCCCGAGGCCAGGGGCTGCGGAGCCTGCTGCGGGCTCACAAGCGGCGGGGCCAAGACCGGCCCGGGCGGAGAGCGGGGCAGGTCGTGCTGCGGCTCGTCTGGCTGCCGGTGCCTGCTCGAGCCGCGATCCGAACCGGCGGCCGTGCCCGCCGCGGGGCTGAACATTGACGTCGGGGCCGCGGCGGCCCTCCCGGTCGCCGTCCTGCCGCCAGCCAGCCTCGCCGCCGGCATCGCGACCGCGGCCGGCCTTCCCGAGCGGCCGCCCGAACGGCCGGTGCGGGTGCTCTATGGGGTGTGGCGGAACTGATTCGGCGGCGGCTGAATGCAGTTTCGTTTTTTCCACACCTTTTCAAGGAGCATGACCAATGTCTGCGATGTTGCTCTGGGCCGCCCTGGCCCTGACCCTGCCGAGCGGCGGGGCGAATTCACCCTGCCCCGAGTGTGACTGCTGCGGCTGTTGCGCGACCGGCATATGCACCTGCGATGACTGCGGGTGCTGCTGCTGCGAGAACGGACCCTGCGAAGGGTGCTGCACGCAGGGCGGTTGACGTGAGGCCGAACCGCTCCGGCTGGCTCCGCCGGCCGGAGCGGCCGGTTCACATCTCGAGGCAGATTTTCCCGAAATGCCGCTGCGACTCCAGGTGACGGAAGGCCTCCCCGAGGTCCTCGAGCGGATAGCAGCCATCGATGATCGGCTTGGGGCCTCCCGCCTCGAGGGCCGTGATCATGTCGAGTTGGTCTCGGCGGCTGCCCACGATCAGCCCCTGCAGCCGGAGGTGCTTGGCAAGCGCCGTCATCACCGGCAGCCGGCCGGCCGTGCCCGTCAGGATGCCGATCAGAGCGACGTGGCCGCCGACCCGGGCGGCGAGCATCGACTGCTCGAGCGTCTCGGGGCCGCCCACCTCGATCACGTGGTCCACGCCTCGGCCACCGGTGAGTTCGCGGACGGCCTCGCCCCAGGCGGGGGTCGAGCGGTAATCGAGCACGTGGTCGGCCCCGAGGGCCGTCAGCCTCTCGAGCTTCTCGGCCGACGACGACGTCGCGATCACCGTCGCACCCGCCCGCTTGGCGAACTGAAGGGCGAAGAGCGACACGCCCCCCGTGCCCTGCACGAGCACGGCGTCGCCGGGCTTCACGCCCCCGTCGACCACGAGCGCCCGCCAGGCCGTCAGGGCCGCACAAGGCAGCGTGGCGGCCTCGGCGTGGGAGTAGCCGCGAGGAGAGCGGGTGAAGGCCGTGGCAGCCGTGGTCACTTCCGTGCGGGCATAGCCGTCGATGCCGTCCCCCGGCACGCGGGCAAAGTTGGCCTCGCGGGGGCCCGGGGGGCCGGCCACCCATTCGGGAAAGAACAGGCTCACGACCTGGTCGCCCGCGGCCAAGTCGGCCACGCCCGCCCCGACCGCCGTCACCACACCTGCCCCGTCGGAGAGCGGAATCCGTGGCTCGCGGGGGGGCCAGGCACCGCTCACCACGACGTAGTCGTGGTAGTTGAGAGAGCAGGCGTGGAGCCGGACGGTGATCTCCCCCGGCCCGGGCTCCCGGGGCGTGGAGGAGGAGATGCGGAGCGTGTCGAGGCCGCCGCCAGGCGGCACGATGACGGTGGTGATGCTCATGGTGGACGCTCCGGGATGGCCCGCTCGATAGACGCCCCGCTCGGCGGTTCGCCGCCGAGCCCCTGGGGGCCGAGCGACCAATGTATCCTTCCGCCGGCCATCCCGTATCCTCTGGGGCGTGTCATCCCCTGCTCCCGCGCGGAGAATCTGCCATGCCCGGCCCGCCGCCCCCCCGGCCCGATCGCGTGCTGCTCGTCGTCGGCGACGCCGCCGAGACGCTCGACACGCTCTATCCTTATTACCGCCTCCAAGAGGAAGGCTTCGAGCCGGTCGTGGCCGGCCCGGAGAAGCGGGGCTATCAGATGGTGATGCACGAGGTCCGGCCCGGCTGGACGATCACCAAGGAATGGGAGGGCTACCAGATTCAGGCCGAGATCGCCTTCGCCGATGTCGAGCCCGACGACTACCTGGGAATCTTCTTCAGCGGCGGCCGGGCTCCGGAGTATCTCCGCTACGACGAAGACCTTGTGCGGATCACGCGACGGTTCTTCGCGGCCGGCAAGCCGGTGGCCACCGTCTGCCACGGGGTCGAGATCCCGGCCTACGCCGGCTGCCTCGCCAACCGCGAAGTGACGACCGTGGCCAAGTGCCGCCACGAGGTCGAGACCGCCGGCGGGATCTACGTGGACGCCCCCTGCGTGGTCGATGGCAACCTCGTCAGCGGCCGCACCTACCACGACAACGGCCGCTACCTCGGGGCCTGGATCCGCCTCCTCGCGGAGGCCCGAGCTGCGGCCCCCCCGGAAGGTTGACGGCCGGCCCGCAAGAGGTATACTTCCGTTCATGCTCGTGGCCGGCAGGGCCGGCACCGTTCGGGTGCCCTGCCGCGGCCGCCAGCGGACTCGCGAGGAGAGGAGAACCATGGTTACCATTCCCGGAATGACGGAACACTATCGCAAGGCGTTCGACGAGCATCAGGCAAGGGTTCTAGCGGAGGCGACGGTGCAGATCGAAGCGGATCTCGTGCGGCGGGAAGACTTTTCGAAGCTCACCGACACCGTCGAACGGCTGGCGCTGGCCCAGGAACGCACCGAGCAGCGGATGGATTCGCTGGTCGTTCGGATGGACCGGCTGGCCGAGGCCCAGGAGCGAACGGAGCAGCGGATGGATTCGCTGGTTGTTCGGATGGACCGGCTGACCGCGGCCCAGGAACGCACCGAGCAAGAACTCGGCAAGCTCGCCGCCAGCCAAGACAAGCTCACCGAGGCCATGAGCCAGCTGGCCTGGACGGTGCGGGACACGCAGAAGCAGGTGGGCGGGCTGGCCCAGACCGCCGGCTTCGCCCTCGAGGCCTACGCGCTCGATCGGCTGCCGAAGCTGCTCGCGAGGCACTACGGCTTCGTTGAGAACTCAGCCTTACCTGAGGTGTTTCGCCGGCCCGATGGCACGGCCGACGAAATCGACGTGGTGCTCCGGGGTGAGATCGCCGGCCGGCCGGTGGTGTTTCTCTGCGAGGTCAAGAGCAACGTCACGGCCCGCGAGGTGCAGGACTTCCTGGCCGTGGTCGCGCGGGTGCGGCCGGTCGCGGGCTGCAGCGACGTGCGGATGCTGTTCTTTGGCTACCGGGCCGGGGCCGAGGCCCGCGACGCGATCGTCGCAGCCGGCGGATACCTCGCCCTCCCGCACGCGGTGATCGTCGAGCCGGAAGGACTCAGCTCGGCTGGTCAGGGGTGATTCGCTGACCAGAGAGTCAGAGAAGCTCGCTGGCCAGGTCCGCCAGGGCCGACCGCTCCCCCTTCTCGAGCGTCACGTGGGCGTAGATCGGCTGGCCGGTCATCCGGTGGATCAGGTAGGAGAGGCCGTTGGAGAGGGCGTCGAGGTAGGGCTGGTCGATCTGGGCCACGTCGCCGGTGAACACGATCTTCGTCCCT
>CAYRNG010000328.1:0-1904 GCA_964425395.1 uncultured Candidatus Kuenenia sp.
GCCGGCTCGGCCGAGGAAGCCCTGCGGCGGGATGTCTCATGGCTGGCCTCGCCCGAACGGGAAGGCCGCGGCCCCGGCACCCCCGGCATCGAGGCGGCGGCCGACTGGGTGGTCGGGCGGTTCGCCGACCTCGGGCTCGAGCCGCCGGCGGGGCGCGAGCAGCAGACGCAGCCCTTCGAGATGACGCTCGAGGCCAAGCTCGGGCCAACGGCCGAGAATCGAGCGGAGCTCGTCGGGCCGCCCGATGCCGCGGGCAACCGCCCGGTGGTGCCGCTGGAGTTGGGCAAGGACTTCACGCCGCTGGCCATCGGCGGCAGCGGCGAGTTCGACCTGCCACTGGCCTTTGCCGGCTACGGGATCACGGCGCCTGCCGAGAACTACGACGACTACGCCCCGCTGGCTGACCAGGGCGGGGCCAAGGGCAAGGCCGTGGTGGTGCTCCGGCAGGAGCCGCAGAAGGACGATCCCCACGGCGCCTTCGAGGGCAATCAGACCTCGCAGCACGCGGCGCTTGCCCGCAAGGCGGCCAACGCCTCGGAGCACGAGGCCAGCGGGCTCGTGTTCTGCAACGACGCCGACGAGGGGGGTGATGCGCTGATGCCTTTCACCCGGGCCGGCGAGGGTTCCGACCGGCGGACGATGCCGGTGTTGCACCTCTCCCGCTCCCGGCTCGACGAGGTCGTCAAGGCATCGCTGGGCCGCGCGCTCACCGAGATTCAGCGGACGATCGACGAATCGCTCGAGCCGCAGACGGCCCCTCTGGCCGGCTGGCGGATCCGGGGCCGCACCGCGATCGAGCGGGTGGAGACCGAGGGCCGCAACATTCTCGGGCTGCTGCCGGGCCGCGGCCGCGAGGCAGGGCCCGACGGCCCGGCGATCGATCCTCGGGAGACCGTGATCCTGGGGGCCCACTACGACCACCTCGGCTATGGCGGGGTGAACTCGGCGGCCCCGGGTGAAAAGACGGTGCACCACGGGGCCGACGACAACGCCAGCGGCACGGCGCTGTTGGTGGAGGTGGCCCGCCGGCTGGCGGCCGGCCCGCCGCTGCCCCGCAGCGTTCTGTTCGCCGCCTTTTCCGGCGAGGAGCGGGGCTTGCTCGGCAGCGGCCACTACACCGCCAACCCCGCTGTGCCCCTGGCCGACACCGTCGCGATGGTGAATCTCGACATGGTGGGCCGGCTCGACGGCAACAAGGTGATCATCCACGGCACGGGCACCGGGACGGGGATCGAGCCCCTCGTCGACTCGCTCGTCGCCGCCGCCGGCCTCGAAGCGGCCAAGGAGCCCGGCGGCTTCGGGCCGAGCGACCACGCGAGTTTCTACGCCAAGAAGATTCCCGTGCTCCACGTATTCACCGGGTCGCACGCCGACTACCACCGTCCCACCGACACCGCCGAGAAGATCAACTACGAGGGGATGACCAGGCTGGCCGGCCTCGTCGAGGGAATCGTCCGCGAACTGGCCACGGCACCGGAGCGTCCGGCCTATATCGAGGTGGCCTCGCCCCAGTTCGCCCGCGGGGGCGACCGGCCCTATTTCGGCAGCATCCCCGACTTCGGCAAGCCGGGCGACGGCTACGCGATCTCGGGCGTGGCCAAGGATTCGCCGGCCGCCCGGGGTGGCCTGGCCGGCGGCGACCGGATCGTGCGGCTCGGGGAGAGTGCGATCACCAATCTCGAGGATTTCGACAGCGCCCTCCGCAAGCACAAGGGGGGCGACAGCATTCCGGTCGTCGTCGTCCGCGACGGCAATGAGGTGACGCTCGACGTGAAGCTCGACCCGCCCCGCTGAGCCTGGGCTTTCGCCACGGCGGGGCTGGTTTGGATACAAGCCCCTCGGCGCGAGCCGGGGGGATGACGCGTTCCACTCCGTCGGCGTCGGGCCGCTGGTGCTGGTTTGGA
>CAYRNG010000329.1:0-3760 GCA_964425395.1 uncultured Candidatus Kuenenia sp.
GACGTGCTCGGGCCCGACGACGCCTGGCGGCGGCTCGAGGAGATCCTCGCCTGGGATGCCGAGGTGCAGGAGGCCGGGGGATACCGGGCCTATTACGCCCCGCCGGGGCGGGGCACGCTCCAGGGGGGCGGCACCGCCGGCGGCCTGGGGCTCGATCACGAGTTCAAAGAGAGCGTGCTCGTGCCGCAGGTGATGCTCGCCGGCTTCATGGGCCTGCGGCCGACGCCGACGGGCTTCTCGCTGGCGCCCCGGCTGCCCGCCGACTGGCCGGCGCTCAAGCTCACTGGCATCGAGGTGCACGGCTATGTGGTCGATGTGCAGGCCTGGCGGGATGGCCGCGTGCTCGTGACGCCCGTGCAGAACGGTGCCAAGCCGCTCGAGGTCGAGCACGACGGCCGCCGCTACCGGCTGGAAACAGACGGCCGCCCGCTGGCGATCGGCGGCCCGCCGGAGGCCCGGGCCCGGCCCAACATCCTGTTCGTGCTGACCGAAGACCAGGGGGCCCACATGGGCTGCCTCGGCACGGCCGGAATCGAAACACCCCACATGGACGCCCTGGCGGCAAGCGGCACGCTCTGCCGCACGGCCTGGGTGGGCTACCCCGTTTGCTCGGCCTCGAAGGCCTGCCTCCTGACCGGCCTGCCGGCCCCGGTCAACGGCCTGCTGAACAACACCCGCAACCATTTCAGGCCCGCCGCCCTGCTCACCGCGGCGGACCTCGCCGACGTGCCCTACAAAAAATCGCGGATCCGGTCAGCCGGCCCGACGCTCGTCGAGTGCCTGGTGGCCTCCGGCTACCACGCCGGCATCACCGGCAAGCTGCACGTCGCCCCCAACGAACGGTTTCCCTACCATGAGTTCCTCGGTCCCGACGGGGGCCGCCAGCTGGTGAACTTCGCGGCCCGCGCCGCCGAGCTGGGCCGGCCGTGGTTCCTGTTTCACAACTCGATCACCCATACCCATCGGCCGTTCATCAACAGCGACACCAAGCCGATCGGCGTCGATCCAGCCGCGCTGCGGCTGCCGGGCTTCCTCCCAGACACGCCGGTGGCCCGGCAGGACTGGGCCGAGTATCTCGACGGCGTCGAGCGAAACGACGCGGCCCTCGGCCAGCTGCTCGCCCAGCTCGAGGCGACCGGGGAGGCGGGCCGCACGGTCGTGATCTTCATGGGAGACCACGGTCCGGCCTTCCCCCGCGGCAAAATGACGCCCTACGACTTCGCCCTCCGGGTGCCGCTGATCGTGCGGCTTCCCGGGGCGGCCGGCCGCGATACGGACGCGCTCGTGCACGCGATCGACCTCTTGCCGACCCTGCTCGAGGTGGCCGGCATCGAGCCGGTAGCGGGCCTGCCGGGGCGGTCGCTCGTGCCACTCGTCGAGGGGAAGGAGACGGCTGGCCACGAATTTCTGTTCGCCGCCGTCAGCGGCCGGCAGTTCGGGAGGCCGCGGGGCATGGAAGAGCGGACCGTCCGCGACCAGCGCTATCAGCTCATCGCCCGGGCCCGGCTCGACGAGCCCCGGTTTCTCAACGACGACTCGATCGCCATGAAAATCTGGCGCTGCCGGATCCACGACGAGATCATCCGCCGGCGGGAGGAGCATCCGGAGGCCTACCGGATCCTCGCTGAGCACCTGCCGGCGACGCTTGACGGCCGGCCTCCCGTCCTCGAGTGTTACGACCTGGAGGCGGATCCCGACGAGCTACGGGATTTGCTCCGTGGTGACCCGGGGCCGGAGGCGAGGGCAGCGATCATCCGCCTCCACACCGCCCTGGAGGCCTGGTCAGCCGGCAACCACGACCAGCTGTTCGACTGTCCGACCCTGCCGGCGGGCTTCGGCAGGTGAACCGCCGCCCACTGCTGCATTGACATGGAGTGAGCGTCATGACAACCACGAGGCTTTTCGGGATGGCAGCGGGGACACTCTTGGCCGGGGCGGCGATGGCGGCTGAGCCGGGCGAGCGGTCGCCGATCAGCGAGTTTCGGCTCGCGCCGGAGCGGATCGTCTGGCAGACCGAGGCGGGCGTCGCCCACGCTGAGACGCTGCTGGCGGCCCAGGCTGGCCAGCCGGTGCTCCAGGCACCGCTGCCCCCCTGCACGCTCACGGCCGCGGAGGGCCGGCCGGCGGGCGTGCTGCTCGATTTCGGCCGCGAGATCCAGGGATCTGTCGAGCTCTTCACCCCCATGGCTCCCGACAAAAAGCCCGTGCGTGTCCGGGTCCGGTTTGGCGAGTCGGCGGCTGAGGCGATGGCGGAGCTGGGCGAGCGGCACGCCGGCAATGACCACGCCGTCCGCGACGAGGTGGTCACGCTGCCTTGGCTGGGCACGAAGCGGGTGGGGCCGAGCGGCTTCCGGTTTCTGCGGATCGATGCCGTTGATCCCGGCCGACCGGCCCGGCTCACGCAGGTGCGGGCGGTGCTCGGCATCCGCGACCTGCCGCGGCCCGGCGCCTTCCGCTGTTCCGACGAGCGGCTGGGGCGGATCTGGGAGGTGGGGGCCGACACCGTGCACCTCTGCATGCAGGACTACCTCTGGGACGGCATCAAGCGGGACCGGCTTGTCTGGATCGGCGACATGCATCCGGAAGTAGCGACGATCCATGCGGTGTTCGGATCCAACGAGGTGGTGCCGAAGTCGCTCGACCTGACCCGCGACGTGACTCCGGTCACGCAGTGGATGAACGGCATCTCGAGCTATTCGATGTGGTGGGTGCTGATCCATGAAGACCTGTGGATGCACCAGGGCGACCGCGGCTATCTCGCCGCCCAGCAGCCCTATCTCGGCACGCTGCTCGAACGGCTGGCCGGACTCGTCGGCCCGGACGGCCGGGAGCGGATCGATGGGATGCGGTTTCTCGACTGGCCCAGCTCGCCGAACAAGCAGGGCGTGACCGCCGGGCTGCAGGGCCTGCTCGTGATGGCGCTCGAGAGCGGGGCCCGGCTCATGGACGTGCTCGGCGACGAGCGGGTGGCCACGCTCTGCCGGGAGGCCGCCGGGCGGGGCCGGAAGGTGGTGCCCGAGGCCAACGGCTCGAAGTCGGGCGCGGCGCTGTTGGTGCTCGCGGGGATGCGGGATCCCGCCGCGACCGCGCGAGACACGCTCCTGCCGGATGGTGCCCGAGGCGTCTCCACCTTCTACGGCCTCTATGTGCTCGAGGCCCTGGCCGCCGCTGGCGAGATCGACGCGGCGCTCGAGATCTTGCGGACCTACTGGGGCGGCATGCTCGACCTGGGGGCGACGACATTCTGGGAGGATTTCAACCTCGAGTGGACGGAGAACGCGGCCCGGATCGACGAGCTTGTGCCGCCGGGGAAGAAAGACATCCACGGCGACTGCGGGGCCTACTGCTACGAGGGCTTCCGCCACAGCCTCTGCCACGGCTGGGCCAGCGGGCCGACCTCGTGGCTCAGCCGGCACGTGCTGGGGATCACCCCGGCTGAGCCGGGCTTCACGCGGGTGAGGATCGCGCCCCGGCTCGGCTCGCTCGCCTGGGCCGAGGGCTCGTATCCGACGCCCAAGGGGCCGATCCGGGTGCGGCACGACCGGCAGCCCGATGGCTCGCTGCGGTCGAGCGTGACCGCGCCGGAGGACGTCGCCGTGGACCTCGTGGGCACATCGCTCGCGGAGGTCGGCGGGAGCGGCTCGTTCGCTCACGCCGGCGACGACGTGCAGGTGGCGGCCTACTACTTCCCCAACTGGGGCCCGCTCGAGACATCGGAGTGGGGGCTGATCAAGTGGGCGAAGCCGCAATTCGAGGACCA
>CAYRNG010000330.1:0-3154 GCA_964425395.1 uncultured Candidatus Kuenenia sp.
TTGGCAATCCGGATCGGCCGGCCACCCTGCCCGGCCCGCTCGTCGCGGTAGAGCGCCGGGGGCCCGAGCACGAGCCGCACGGCCAGCCAGGTGAGGAGCATCAGCGGCGCTAGCACTGCCAGCAAGGCGATTGCGGCGAGGATGTCGAAGCTGCGTTTGAGATAGGGCTCGTACATCCCGCAGAGCCTTTCAACCCGCCTGCAAGGCCAGCCCGAAGGCCCCGCCCAGCGCGGCCAACGCTCCATACAACGCCGCCACTCTGGCTTGCGACCAACCGCCGATCACGAGCCGCTGATAGAGATGGCCGCGATGGGTTTCGAGCACATTCTCGCGGCGGCCGATCCGCCCCGCGAGCGTGAGGCCTGAGTCAACCACGAAGGGCAGCATCGCCAGGCCCGCTACCGCCACCACGGCGGGCCGCCCGGCCGGCCCTACCACCAGCGGCAACACGGCGATCGAAAACCCGCAGAAGGTGCTGCCCACGTCCCCCATAAAAAGCTTGGCCGGCGGCCAGTTGGTGGTCAGAAAACCGGCCGCCGCAGCGGCGAATGCCGCAGCCACGAGCCCCACCGGCGCGTTGCCCGCCGTCGCCGCCGCGGCGGCCAGGCTCGCACCGGCCGCCACGGCTGTCAGCCCTGCGATCCCATCGATGCCATCCATGAAGTTGAACGCATTCGTCATGCCCACGATCCAGAGCAGCGAAAGCGGCCAGGCCGCCTCGCCAAGCCGCCATGCCCTCCCCGCGATCGCCACCTCCTCGATCGGCCCCAGCGCAGCCACCACCGTCGCCGCCGCCGCCACGTGCACGCAGAGCCGCCCCAACGCCGGCAGCGGCCGGCAATCGTCCCACAGGCTCACCGCCGCCACCGCCGCCGCCGGCACAAGCCAGGCCCCCAAGGCCGGCCGGCTGTCGGGGGTCAGCCAGGCTGCCGCCCCGGCCGCGATCACCACTACAGCCACGATCGCCAGCCCGCCGCCGCGGGGCACCGGCCGCCCGCAGTTGGCAGGGCCCGGCGGGGCCACCGCACCGAGCCGCTTGAGCACCGGAATCAGCCAGATCGAAAGCGTGGCCCCGCCCGCACAAGCAGCCGTCGCCACCGATAGCCAGACGAGGCTCTCGGGGCTCGTATTCACGAAGCTGCCGCATGCTGCCCAACGGGCGTGAGCTCGACGCGGCTGCACCGCCGCTCGATGCCATACGTGAGCCCCGACGCCATCGCCACCACCCCCAGCGGCAGCCAGCCGCGGACCTCCGCGGGAATCGCCGGGCTCACCATCGCCAGCCCCAGCAGGCCGCCCGCGGCCGAGAGGGCTCCGTAGAGCAAGGCCGCCCGGGCATGGCTCACACCGCTGCGGACCAGCCGATGAAACAAAAACTCCCGGTGGGGCTCGAGCGGATTGGCCCTGTTCCAGATCCGGCGGAGCACCGACAAGAACGGATCGTAGACATAGGGCCAGAGGCACAGGATCATCGGCACGAACGCCTGTTCGATGGCGCTATTCCGCACGAGCAGGGGCACGGCCGCGAACAGGCACCCCAGAAAACCGCTGCCCACGTCGCCCATGAAGACCCGCGCCGGCTGCCAGTTGAAGACGAGGAATCCCCCGGCCGCCGCCGCCGTGAACGCAGCCAGGAGCATCGGCGCCAGGGCTTGCATGCGATAGGCCACCGCCGCCATCGCCAGGCCCACCACCAGGCCGCCGAGCCCCGCCATGCCATCGGCCCCGTCCATGAAGTTGTAGGCGTTGATCATCCCCACGATCCACACGATCGTGACGGGCCAGGCAAACACCCCCAGCTCGAAACGCGGCCGCCCCGGGAGATCGATCCCCGGCAGTGGTCCGAGCAGCGCCGTGATCGCGACCGCCACGGCAATCTGGATGAACAGCCGCAGCACGGCCTTCAGCGGCCGGATGTCGTCGATGATTCCCACGACGGCGATCACCAGGCTGGGCAGCATCACGCCCGCCAGAATCCGGTAGGCCAACTCAGGCCAGCGGTAGGCCGCCACGAGCGACGCCAGCAGCGTCGTGAGCACGAACGCCGCGCCACCGCCCCGGGCCGTGGGCAGAGCATGGGCGCTGCGGCGATTGGGAAGGTCCACCAGCCGGAACCGCGTGGAGAGGATGATCATCACGTCCACGATCACCGCCGTGACCACAAACACCACCAGCGCCAGCCCCGGCCAGAGCACCGACTCGAGCGAATCAAGCGACGGAAACATCGGCTGGCCGCCTGCGGAAGGATTCATGCCGAGACCGCCCCCTTGGCCCGGTGAATCGTCTGCCGAATCTCATCGGCTACGCGGCGGGCTACCGCGGGCGAGATGTGGCTGCCCATCGGCAGGGCCACGAGCGACTCGGCCAGCCGGTCAGTCACCGGCAGCCGCGAATCATCGGCAAACGCGGCCATCCGATGGCAGGGCGGGGAATAGTAGGCCCGGGTGTCGATTCCCGCCGCGGCCAGGGCCGCCCGGAGGGCGTCGCGGGAGAGGCCTGCCGCGGCGGCATTGACGCCGATGCAGAAATCCTTCCAGCTGCTCGTGGCTTCCTCCGGAATCTGCTGAAACGAGATTCCCGGCAGGTCTGCGAGGGCCTCGCGATAGGCCTCGGCCGCGGCCCGGCGGGCGGCGGCCGTTTCCGGGAGGCGGGCCAGCGATGCCCTCCCGAGGGCCGCCGAGATCTCCGGCAGGCGGGCGTTGAGCCCGGCCTCGCCGCAGCCGTACGACCCGTCGTTGCCATATTCGCGGCCGGTTTCCAGGGCTGCCGCCAGACAGGGGCAGTCGGTGGCCACAAGCCCCCCCTCGCCGGCTACCACGAGTTTCGTGGGCGAGAGGCTGAACACCTGCGCCAGCCCGCCGCGGCCCACCTGCCGGCCGCCGACCTCGGTGCCGAGGCCGTGGGCCGCATCGACCACCAACGGCACGCCGGCGGCGCCGGCGATGCCCGAGAGCCGCTCGAGATCGCACGGACAGCCGAACGTGTGGCAGGCGAGGATGGCGGCGGTGTGCGGGGAGATCAACCGCTCCACGGCGGCCGGGTCGAGCGTGTAGGTGAGCGGATCGACGTCGGCGAACACCGGCCGCAGCCCCGCCCAGGCCACCGCCGCCGGCGCCGCCAGGAAGATGAAGCTCGGCAGGATCACCTCCGTGCG
>CAYRNG010000331.1:0-8352 GCA_964425395.1 uncultured Candidatus Kuenenia sp.
CCCCGCCGCGGGGACTGTCCCCTTTCATCCTGTCCCCTTTCATCCCCCGCCCCGGGGACTGTCCCCTTTCATCCCCTGCCAGCCGCATCGTCAATGCCCTCGACCCGCCAGCCCCGACGTCGCACCCGCTGCTGGGCCCTGATGCTCGGCGTCGGCGGGATCCTGGGTGGGGCGGCAGCTGCCGCGGACCCGCCCGCCGCCCACCCGGGCCTGGCGGTCTATCGCGAGCACTGCCAGCGGTGCCACGGCGCGCACGGGGCGGGCACGGCCGACGTGCCGGCACCGCTCGTCGGCGATCGTTCGGTCAACCAGCTCGCGAAGTATGTCCACGACACGATGCCGGAGGACGACCCCGAGGCCGTCGCCGGCGACGCGGCCCGCCAGGTGGCCGACTACATCCATGCCGCCTTCTATTCGCCGGTGGCCCGCGATCGCAATCGGCCCGCCCGCGTCGAACTGGCCCGGCTCACGAACCGCGAACTGCAAAACACCTTGGCCGACCTGTTGCTGAGCTTCCGCGGCGGCGTGCCCCGGGACGACGGCCGTCGCGGCCTCAAGGGGGAGTATTTCTCGGGCAGCAACTTCGACCGGAACGCGGGGCTGGTCTTCGAGCGGATCGACCCGGGCGTGAATTTCGACTTCGGGGTGGAGGGGCCCGACCCGGAGATGTTCCAGCCGCACCGGTTCTCGATCCGCTGGACGGGCTCGCTGCTCGCGCCGGAGACGGGCACCTACGAGATCGTGGTCCGCACCGAACACGCCGTCCGAGTGCATCTCAACCAGGCCTGGTACGAGCCGCCCTTCCTCGATGGCTGGGTGAAGTCGGGGGCCGACAACGAGTATCGCCGGAGCGTGTTCCTGCTGGGGGGCCGACCCTACCGGCTGGCGGTCGAGTTCTCGAAGGCCAACCAGGGGGTGGACAGCCAGCAGCATCCGCCGGCGGGCCAGGCCGCGATCGCGGTCTTGTGGAAGCCCCCGCACGGCGTCCTCGAGCCGGTGCCCGAGCGGTGCCTCTCGCCGCAGGAGAGCCAGCCGCTGTTCGTGCCCACGACCCCCTTGCCCCCCGACGACCGGAGCATCGGCTACGACCGAGGAACGCGCGTCTCGCCGGAGTGGTTCGCCGCGGTCACGGCCGTCGCCCAGGAGACCGCCGACCACGTGGTGGCCCACCTCGAGCACCTCGCCCGGGTCAAGCGTGACGCCCCGGACCGGGCCGAGAAGCTGCGGGCCTTCGCGACCACCTTCGCCGAGCGGGCCTTCCGCCATCCGCTCACCCCCGAACTCACGGCGCTCATGGTGGATCGCCCCTTCGCCGCCGCTCCCGACCTCGACACGGCCGTCAAGCGGGCGGTGTTGCTCGTGCTCCAGTCGCCGCGGTTTCTGTTCCGCGAGCCGGCGGGGGGTGCTGGCGATCCGTTCGTGACGGCCGCCCGGCTCTCCTTCGGCCTCTGTGATTCGCTCCCCGACGGCGGCCTCTGGGATGCGGCGGCCCGCAACCAGCTCCGCACCCCCGAGGAGGTGGGCCGCCAGGCCCAGCGGCTGCTGGCCGACCGCCGCACGCAGGCCAAGCTCCGCGACTTCCTGCTCCACTGGCTCCGCGTCGCCGAGCCGCGGGAGATCGCCAAAGATATGTCCCGGCACGCCGAGTTCACGCCGGAGGTGCTCGCCGACCTGCGGACGAGCCTGCTGTTGGCCGTGGACGAGGCCCTCGACGGCCGCAGCGACGGCTTCCGCCGGCTGCTCACGGCCGAGGATGTCTGGCTGAGCGGTCGGCTGGCCCCGCTGTACGGCGTGCCGCTCTGGCCCGAGGCTCCCTTCCGGCCGGTCCGGATCGACGACGGCCGCCGCGGCGGCGTGCTCACCCATCCGTATCTGATGAGCCTGCTGGCCTATGCAGACACCTCCTCGCCGATCCACCGGGGCGTGTTCCTGGCCCGCGGCGTGCTCGGCAACGTGCTCAAGCCGCCCCAGGATGCGATCGTGCCCTTGGCCCCCGACACGCATCCCGAGCTCACCACCCGCGAGCGGGTCACGCTCCAGACCGAGGCGGTGGCCTGCCAGACCTGCCACACGATGATCAATCCGCTGGGCTTCGCGCTCGAGGAGTTCGACGCGATCGGCCGCTACCGCACCGCGGAGCGGCAGGGAGACTCCGTCCGGCCGATCGACGCCACCGGCTCCTACCAGCCCCGGGAGGGGCCCGAGGCGACCTTCCGCGGGGGCCGGGAACTGGCCGCCTACGTGGCCGAGAGCCCCGATGCCCGCGAGGCGTTCGTTCAGCACCTGTTCCACGCCCTGGTCCGGCAGCCGGTGCGGGCCTGGGGCCCGGAGGCTCTGGAAACGCTGACCGGCCGATTTTCCAATTCCGGCTGCGACATTCGCCGCCTGGCGGTCGATATCATGATGGTGTCATGCTTTCCGCCGGAGACGTCCCCATGACCCGCCGCCTCACCCGCCGCCAGCTGCTCGAGCGGCTTGGAATCGGCTCGGCCGTGCTCCCCTTCCTCGGCAACCTGCCGAGCCTGGCCGCCGCGGCCGCCGGACCGAAGCAGCGGCTGGTGATCGTGTTCAGCCCCGACGGCACCGTGAAGAACAACTTCTGGCCCGAGGGCGAGGGATCGTTCGCCGATCGGGAACTGCCCCCGATCCTCCAGCCGCTCTCCGCCTTCAAGGATCGGCTGCTCACGCTCAAGGGGGTCCACAACAAGGTCCGCGGCGATGGCGACGGCCACATGCGGGGCATCGGCTGCCTGCTGACCGGCATCGAGCTCTTCCCGGGCAACATCCAGGGAGGCGGCGAGACGCCGGCCGGCTGGGCCAGCGGCCGCTCCATCGACCAGGAGATCCGCGGCTTTCTCCAGGGTCGGCCCGAGACGGCGACCCGCTTCGGCTCGCTCGAGTATGGCGTGCTCGTGCCCAACCGGGCCGACACCTGGACACGGATGGTCTACGCCGGGCCGAACAAGCCGGTGACGCCGATCGACGACCCCTACCAGATGTTCGACAAGCTCTACGGCCAGAGCCGCGACCGCGAGAGCCTGAAGAGCGTGCTCGACGGTCTCCACGAAGACCTGGCCGCGGTGGCGGCCGCCCTGCCCGTCGAGGATCGGCGGATCCTCGAGGAGCACGCAGAGCTCGTGCGGGGCTTCGAGCAGGAGCTGGCCGCCCACCGGGAGGTGGTCAGCCACGCCGTGCCCACGCTCGAGCAGGGCATCCTCGAAGAAAACGACCACATGCCGCGGGTCAGCCGGATGCAGATCGAGCTGCTCGTGGCCTCGCTGGCGGCTGACTTCACGCGGGTGGCCACCCTCCAATACACCAACTCCGTGGGCCAGCCGCGGATGACCTGGCTGGGGATCGACGAGGGCCAGCACGGCCTCTCCCACGAGCCCAACTCCAACGCCGCCGCCCAGGAGAAGCTCACCAAGATCAACACCTGGTACGCGACCGAGATCGCCCACCTCGCCCAGCGGCTCGCCGAAACGCCCGAGCCCGGCGGCTCGGGCTCGCTCCTCGACCACACCACGATCCTCTGGACCAACGAGCTCGGCGAGGGCAACTCCCACTCCCACGAGGACATCCCCTGGGTGCTCGTCGGCGGCGGCCTCGGCTTCCGGACGGGCCGGGCGGTCCAGTTTCCCGGCGTGCCGCACAACCGGCTCTTGATCAGCCTGGCCCGGGCGATGGGCCACGAGTCGCTCGCGAGCTTCGGCAACCCCGACTACTGCGGCTCAGGCCCGCTCGCCGGGCTCACCTGAGCCCGGCCGGCAAGCCTCTGGCGAAGGACGGTTTTTCGTGAACGCTGTGGGGCGTATGCTCCGGCTCATGAACCGCCCGGCACAGCTTGTGTTGCTCCTGGCCGGGCTCGGCCTCCAGACCATTCCGGCGGCACCGGCCGCCGATACCGTGCCCGGCCCAGCCGGCGTGGTCGTGTCGGCGTCGCGGCCTGCCTCCGCGGTCGGGGCGGCGGTGCTTGGCCGGGGGGGCAATGCCGTCGATGCCGCCGTGGCCACCGGCTTCGCCCTGGCGGTCACCTATCCGGCGGCCGGCAACATCGGCGGCGGCGGGTTCATGGTCGTGCGGCTGCCCGACGGCACGGCGACCACGTTCGACTTCCGGGAGACTGCCCCCGCCGCGGCCCGGCCAGACATGTTTCTCGACGCCGAGGGCCGCATCGACGTGGGCCGGATCAGGGCCGGCTACCTGGCCGTCGGCGTGCCGGGCACGGTCCGCGGTTTCGCCCTGGCCCACGGCCGGTTCGGCCGGCTGCCCTGGCGGGACCTCGTCACGCCGGCGATTCGCCTGGCCCGCGACGGCTTTGAAGTCTCGGCCCCGCTGGCCGCCGAACTCAACGCCGAACTGGCCGGGCCGATGCAGCCCTTCCCCGGATCGCTCGCCGCCTTCGGCAAGCCCGGGGGCGGCCCCTGGCAGGCCGGTGACCGGCTGTGCCAGGCCGATCTGGCCGCCACGCTCGAACTGATCGCGGCCGCCGGTCCGGCCGGGTTCTACGAGGGGCGTGTGGCCGGGCTCGTGGCCGATGCGATGGCCGCACACGGCGGCCTCGTCACCCGTGCAGACTTGGCCGGCTACCGGACCAAAGAGCGGCCGCCGCTCGAGGGAACGGCCTTCGGCCACGAGATCATCTCGATGGGGCCGCCGAGTTCAGGAGGCGTGGCCCTCCTCGAGATGCTCGGCATGGCCGAGGCGGCGGGCCTGGCCGACCGGCCCCGGCTCGACCCCGCCACGATTCATCTGGTGACTGAGATCCGCCGCCGGGCCTACCTCGACCGGGCCCGGTTCTTGGGCGACCCCGATTTTGCGGAGGTGCCCGTCGCCCGGCTCGTCTCGCCGGAGCACGCCCGCGAACTCGTGGCCGGAATCGATCCCCGGCGGGCCACGCCCTCGGAGGACCTCGGCGGCGATCTCCTCGCCCCCGCCGCCGAGTCGGCCCAGACCACCCACTACTCGGTCGTGGACGCTTCCGGCATGGCGGTGGCCACGACCACCACGCTCGAGGCCTCCTACGGCAGCCGCGTGGTCGTGCCCGGCACGGGCTTCCTGCTCAACAACGAGATGGGCGACTTCAACCGCAGCCCCGGGCAGACGACGCCGTCCGGCGACATCGGCACCCCGGCCAACGCGATCGCCCCCGGCAAGCGGATGCTCAGCTCGATGACGCCTACGATTGTCTGCCGCGACGGCCGGGTCGTGCTCGTGACCGGCTCGCCCGGCGGGCGGACGATCGTCAACACCGTGTTCGACGTCGTGATGGCATTGATCGCCCACGGGGCCGACGCCGCAACCGCGGTCGCCGCCCCGCGGTTCCACCACCAGTGGCTGCCCGACCGGCTCACCGTCGAGGCCGGAGCCCTGCCGTCCGAGACGCTCGCCGCACTCGAGGGGCTCGGCCACCGGGTGGTCGAGCGGTCGAGCCCCCAGGGATCGGCCCAGTCGATCTGGATCGACCCAGCCGGCACGCCCCACGGGATCGCCGACCTCCGCGACCCCGACGCCGCCGCCGTTCCGGCCCCGGCTCCGGCTCGCTAGCCACCCGCCGTCGTGCGGTGTGGCATACTCTGGGCCCCGGATCGGTTCCCCCTGTTTTCCCCCGTTTTTCCCCCGGAGACTCCCGATGCCTTCCCGCTGCCTGGTCGCCGTTCTTCTGGCCGCCGTCACCAGCACCTACGCCACCGCGGCCGCCCCGGCCGACACGCGGGTCTACACCGACCCGGCCGCGGCCGATGCCGACTTTCCCTTCCAGGGCGAGTACGAGGGCGTGGTGCAGCACGACTCCGGCGAGGCGAAGTTCGGCGTGCAGGTGGTGGCGCTCGGTGATGGCAAGTTCGACGCCGTCGCGTATCCGGGCGGTCTGCCCGGCGCCGGCTGGACGCCCCCGGACAAGATCACGGGCTCGGGCGAGCGGACGGGAGAGCTCGTGACGATCGAGGGCGTGGACCTGGGCGGCACGAAGCGGCGGGGCGAGATCCGGGGCGGGTCGCTCTTGGTCCTCGACGAGGCCGGTGCTCCCCTGGCGACGCTTCCCAAGGTCGAGCGCAAGAGCCCAACGCTCGGTGCCGAGCCTCCCGCGGGTGCGATCGTGATCTTCGATGGCCCCGGCCCCGTGGACGAAACGGAGACCCTCGTGAACCCCCGGATCACCGCCGGCGGGCTCCTCATGGAGGGCGTGGCCACGAAGCAGGAGTTCGGTGATGCCACCTGGCACATCGAGTTTCTGCTTCCCTACCAGCCCACCGCCCGCGGCCAGGGCCGGGGCAACAGCGGGGCCTACTTCCAGGGCCGCTACGAGGTGCAGATGCTCGACAGCTTCGGCCTGGAGGGCAAGAACAACGAGTGCGGCGGCGTCTACTCGGTGGCCGCCCCGAGCGTGAACATGTGCCTGCCGCCGCTTTCGTGGCAGACCTACGACGTTGAGGTGACCTCGCCGAGGTACGACGGCGACACGAAGCTCAGCAACGCCCGGCTCACCGTCCGCCACAACGGCGTCGTGATCCACGACGACGTCGAAGTGCCCAAGGTCACGCCCGGGGGCCGCGACGGCCCCGACAAGACCATCGGCCCGCTCTACCTCCAGGATCACGGCAACCCGGTGCGGTATCGCAACATCTGGGTCGTCCCCAAGCCGTGAGCCGCCGCACTGCCGCCGCCGGCGATCCGGCCCGGATCGATGGCGGGGCTGCCACGGTCGAGGCGGGAATCGAACGGGCCGCGAATCTGCTCGGCCGGGCCCGGCGGGTGCTCGTGACGGGCCTGGCCGACGCCACGCTCGAGGCGATCGGCTCGGCCTGCGATCTGGCCGAATCCCTCGGCGCCGCGATCGACGCCGGCGACCCCGACGCGGCGAGCCCGCTGGGGCCGCTCGTCGCGCGGGCCGGCGGGGTCTCTGCCGATCGCGAGGAACTCCGCGACCGGGCCGACCTTGTGATCGCCTGGTTCTGCGACCCCGCCGCCAGAGATCCCGGCTTCGTCGCGACGCTCATCGCCCCGCCCCGGCCGGACGGCCGCGGGCGAACGGTGCTCGCCGTCGGCCCGAATCGGTTCGCCGCCGCAGCCCGCCACGTCTCCCTCCCGGCCGACGCCGCGGTTGCCGCCGCCCGATTGCTCAACGCCCTCCTGCTCGGCCACGACGTGCCGGCGGACAACCCCGCGGCGGCGGAGGTCGCGGCCGCTTGCCATGACCTGGCCACGGCGATCCAGGAGGCGTCGTGCGTGGCGGTGATCACCTGCCGCGAGACCGATCCGCTCGGCCTGGCCGACTGGGCCGCGCGGCTTCTCGTGCGGCAGATCGCCCACGAGCGGCCGGCCTTCGCCGTGCCGCTGGCTGCCGCCGCTCCCGGCGGCCTGGCCAACGCTGCCGGAGCCGCGGCCATCCTCACCTGGCGGTATGCCGCCGCCGGGGCGATTCGACGGGCCGACCGACTGGGAGCCGGCTTCCGGCCGGCCGAGTGCTCGGCGGCCGCGATGGTCACACGCGGGGAGTGCGACGCGGTGCTCGCCGTGGGGCGGCTCCCGGCGGAGGTCGAGGAGGCGATCGCCTCCCGGGCGGCCGACCTGGCCGTCGTCCGAATCTGCGTCGGCGACGACGAGCCTCCCGGCTGTGCCGGGCCGAGCGTCCATCTGCGGTGCGGCCCGCCGGCCGGCACGATCCTCCGCGGCGACGGCCGCGAGCAGGCGATCGGCAACCCGGCGGCCTCCACCGGCACGGGCTCGATGGCCGCCCTGATCGACTCGCTCCACGCGCGACTGGTCGCGGGAGGCCGGCCATGAGCGATCACGCGGCGTCTGCGTTCGTGCTCTCGGGCGGCACGATCCACGACCCGGCCACCGATCGCGACGGCCTGGTGGCCGATCTCTGGGTCGAGGGGGGCCGGATCGTGGACCGGCCCGCCGACGCGTCGCGGTTCACCCGCATCGACGCGGCCGGCCTGGTGGTGATGCCCGGCGGCGTCGATCTCCACAGCCACGTGGCCGGCCCGAAGGTGGCTCACGGCCGGCGGATCGCGCCGCACCTGGCCCGCGGCCGCCGGGGGGATGCTCCCGCGGCCGTGCCCACGATCCACGCAACCGGGGCCCTCTACGCGGCCCTCGGCTACACGACCGTCTTCGACGCGGCGATCGCCACCTCGGCCGCCGCCATCGCCCACCGCGAGTTGGCCGAGTTGCCGATCCTCGATAAGGGAATCTACCTCCTGGCCGCCGACGAAGCCGACGTGCTGGCGGCGGCCGGCGGCGACGGCGGCGAGCTCCGCCGGCTCCTGGCCACGGCGATCGAGGCCGGCGGCGGCTGGGCCGTCAAGGTGGCCAACCCCGGCGGGCCGGCCTTCTGGAAGCGGG
>CAYRNG010000332.1:0-2676 GCA_964425395.1 uncultured Candidatus Kuenenia sp.
GCGCCGTCGAGCAGCCGCGGCTCGGGCAGCACGTCGAGGGCCACGAAGCTCGCAGGCCCATCCGCGCCGGCCGCGGCATGAATCACGCGGGGCAAGCGAACCGGCCGCGGCCGGCCATAGCGACCGATCTCCTTCCAGACGCGGCAGGTCGTGAGCAACAACCGCATCGTGGCCAGGGGGCCGGTGGCCGTCTCTTCGGCGACCACGCTCGCGTGCGCCGGATCGGAGGGCGAGCCACCCTCGGTCTTGATGGCCACGGCCGCCTCGACCCAGCGGTCAGCCGCGACCGCGACCGCGCGGGCGGTGTCGCGAGCCAGCTGAGCCCGGGCGGCGGCAGGCAGGCTCGCCAAGCGGGAGCCGCCGGCAGCGAGCCGCGTCAGGATTGCGTCGAGTGGTTCAGCCATGCGGAAGCGTTGAAGATCCAGGCGGTGGCAGCCGGTCACCAGGACCTGAGTGGACAACAGCCGCGGTCGTTCATTTGCCGATGCAATGGCGGGAGAATATTCGGTCCACCAGATCGGTGCCGATCTCGGCTCCGGTGACGCCGGCCAGGGCGTCGGCCGCCCGTCGCAGCTGGCCCGCCACGATCGACTCGTCGATGACGCCCCTCGGGCCGGCCTCGGCGATGGCCTCGACCACCGTCGCCAACGCCTGTCGCGCAGCGTCGCAGCCGGCCGCCAGCCGGATCGTGGCCGGGGAGCCGCGCGGCGGCAGGCCGGCGACGGCGGTCAGGATCGCGGCCTTGAGGTCGTCGATTCCTCGGCCCGTGCGGCTGCTGGTGGCGATGCCCAGGGCCGGTGACGATCCTGAGTCGCTGCGGGTTGTCACGTCGATCCGCGGGATGGCGGCGGGCACGGCCGGGAGCGGCGAATCGCTGGCGGCGTCGCGGCAGGCCACCAGCACGTCGGCCCGGCCGATCTGCAGCCGGGCCAGCGACTCCGCGGCGGCGGCCGGCGTGTCGGGAGGAGGCCCGCCCCCGGCGGCGGCATCGAGCCCGGCCAGGTCGACCAGCAGGCAGCGGGGGCCGGCCTCGTCGCCGAGCGCTGCCTCGAGCCAGTCGCGGGTGGTGCCCCGCTCGTCGGCCACGAGCGCGGCCCCCCGCCCGAGAAGCGCGTTGAAGAGGCTGCTCTTGCCGATGTTCGGCGGCCCGACGAGCACGACCCGGGGCAGGTCCGTGGCGGCGACGTCGCGGCCCGCGAGCCGGCCGGCGACGGCCGCGATCCGAGCGTCGCAGGCCTCCACGCGGCCTGCCACGGCAGCCCAGTCGGGGCCCACCGGCACGCTGTCGGGCGTCGTCTCGTCGGCAAAGTCGATCGCCGCCTCGATGTCGGCCACGAGATCGAGCAGCTGGTCACGGGCCTCGGCCAAGGCCCCGCCGCTGCCGGCGGCCAGCCGATCGAGCGCCGACGCAAGCTCGGCGGGGGTCGCAGCATCGACCACGCCCAGCACCGCCTCGGCCTGCACCAGGTCGAGCCGGCCGCTGAGAAAGGCCCGCAGCGTGAACTCCCCGCCCCGCGCGAGCCGGCAGCCGTGGCGGCAGGCCTCGGCGACGACCGCCGCCACGAGCGGCCCCGAGGCGGGGAGTTGCACCTCGGCGAGCGGCCCGCCGATCGGCCCCGCCGGCCCCGGCCAGTGGAGGATCTCGACCTCGAGTGGCCCCCAGTCGCGACCGAGCCCGCCGGCGGCGAGCCGGGCGGTGACGACGCGGGGCGGTTTGCCGACGGCCGCGAACCCCGGCGGCTCCGGATCGAACATCGCTGCGAGCGGCTCGCCGAGGCCATCACCGGCGAGCCGCACGATCGCCCGCGCTCCCGGGCCCGCGGGCGTAGCGGGAGCCACGATCAGATCGGAGGAGGAGAGCATCGGCGGGGCGCAGGGGGTGTCGCGTGGCCGGGAATTGCGATTGTAGGCCCGGGCATCCTCGTCGGCATACGGAGAGAGCATCACTGGAAGCCCGTGTCACAATCCCGGCGCAACGTACCTCAAAAGCCCCGTTGCCCATAAAAGCCCCCTTGCGCGAGCAAGGGGGATAACGCCTGCCATCCCCGACAGCACAGACGGCCCGATGACCAACGGGGTGGTACCCGTCATCCCACCGGCTCGCGCCGGTGGGCTTCTATGAACCACGCGCGCCGAACAGCATTGCCAAGCTGTCCAAGCACCAAAGGCCTGCGAGGGGCCAGGCCCATGCCAATCGAGCCAGCCTTGGCAGCGAGCGAAGGCAGGATGCCGAGAGCGAGCTGGCATGGAGCGAGCGCAGGCAGGATGCCGGAGCGAGCGTCCGGCGAGATGGCATGGGCCTGGCCCCGAGCCGCGTCACCCATGGCGGGCGTGATCCGGTCACGGAGTGACCGGACTCCGGGGAGTGACCGGACTCCGGGAGTGCCGCCTCAGCGGCGCTTGCGGGCGAGCCGCTTTTCGCGGGCGGCGTCGCCGGCCGACGGGCCGGCCGGCCGCGAGGGGGCGTCGACCACCTGCACGCCGCCGGCTCCGGCCAACGCAGGGGCGGGCTTCGGCAGCCAGAGGAGCCGTTCGGCAATGCCCCACAGGCTCGAGGCGATGAAGTAGAGACACAGCCCCGAGGGCACCTTGAAGAACATCAGCGCCATGAACCACATCATGTAGTTCATCACCTGCTGCTGCATCTTCTGCTGCTCGTCCACCGCCGGCGGCATG
>CAYRNG010000333.1:0-1864 GCA_964425395.1 uncultured Candidatus Kuenenia sp.
GGCCCCGCCCCCCCCCCTCGGCTCTCCGCCTTCTTCCCCCGCCCCGCCGGCCTCTTCCCGTCGAACAGGGAGACAACCCCCGGCTCGGCGGCGGGGGCGCGGGACAGCCCGCCAGCCACGGTCGTGACGACCCAGGCTGACAGGACGAGCAGGATACGACGCGGAATGCGGTTGGACATCGAACGACTCCGAAAGAAACGGGCCGCGACCACCCCCATGGCGACCGCTGGTCGGGAGTATGCCCGATCCTGTGCCGCCGGTCATCAGTCCCCAAGTCGGTAGCCGGCTGCGACATCGACGAACGCTGCCGCGGAGGCTGCAGGATCGAATCCACCCCCCGGCTCGTCAGCCCGCTCCTCGGCGATGATTTCCGCCACGTCGCCGGCTACGGCCGCGGCCGCCGCCGCATCGAGAAACAGCCAGCGGGAGCGACGGGCCAGCACATCCTCGACCGTCCGAGCGAGTTCCCGCCGCACCGCAAACCGCACCATCGCCTCAGAGAGCCCGGGCAAGAGTTCCCGGCCCGCCCCGGGCAGGGCCGCCACGGCCGCCGCCTCGCTGCCATAAAGATGGAGCCCGGGGGCCGCGGAGAGTGGCGGCCGGCCCGCAGCCGGGCCGTCTCCCCCCACGAGCCGCAGACTGCGGGTGACGCCGGCCGGCCGCTCAGGGAGCAGACCCGCGCGAAAGCAGGCGGCCAGCACGTCTTCCGCCATCGCCCGGTAGGTCGTCCACTTGCCGCCGGTCACCGTCACCATTCCATGCACTGAGACCACGATCGCATGCTCGCGGGAGATCCGTTTCGTGTCGCGGCCGGCGTCGTCGGGGGGCCGCACGAGCGGCCGGAGCCCAGCCCAGCCACTCCGCACGTCGCCGCGGCCGGGGCGGCGGGCCAGGTAGTTGGCTGCTTCGCCGAGCACGAAATCGACCTCGGCCGCGAGGGGCCGGGGCTCGAGCGGCAGATCGGGCCGCGGCGTGTCGGTGGTGCCGAGGATCACCTTGCCGAGCCAGGGCACCGCAAACAACACCCGCCCATCGCTGGTCCGGGGAATGATCAGTGCCCGCTCCGATGGAAAGAACTCCCGATCCACCACGAGATGGATCCCCTGGCTCGGCGTCACCATCACTCCGGCCGTTGGATCGTCGAGCCGCCGCACGGCATCCACCCAGACCCCGGTCGCGTTGACCACGCATCGGGCGGCCACCGAAAACCGTCGGCCGGTCTCGCCGTCGAGAACCTCGACGACCTGGAGCTGCTCTGAACCCGCCCGCTCTGCCGCCAGCCCCACGACTCGGCAGTAATTCGCGACCGCGGCGCCGCGGGAGATGGCGGTGCGGGCCAGCGCCACCGCCAAGCGGGCGTCATCAAACTGCCCATCGACATACGACACGCCGCCGGCGAGTCCCGCGGGATTGAGCCCCGGGGCCGACTCGAGCAGGCGGCGGCGACCCGGCAGGCCCGTGCGGCCGAGTGAGGCCGAACCGGCGAGGAGGTCGTAGGCCAGGAGCCCGGCCCCGTAGAACCAGCGGTCCCAGAGCCGGCCCCGCCAGCCGTAGGCGGGCAGCACGAATGGGAGGGGGGAGGCCAGATGGGGAGCGTTGGCCAGCAGCAGGGCCCGCTCGCGAAGTGCCTCTCGCACGAGGCTCAGGTTGCCCTGGGCCAGGTAGCGGACGCCGCCGTGCACGAGCTTGGTGGCTCGGCTCGAAGTGCCCTTGGCGACATCCTCCGCCTCGAACAAGGCCACCGCGAAGCCCCGGGCGGCGGCGTCGACCGCCACGCCCAGCCCCGTCGCCCCGCCCCCGATCACGACCAGATCGTAGGGCTCCCGCCGCTCGGCGATCGCTGCCAGGGACGCCGGACGGCCGG
>CAYRNG010000334.1:0-8361 GCA_964425395.1 uncultured Candidatus Kuenenia sp.
CGCGACGCCTACCTGGCGGCCGCCGGCCACCTCCGGCCCGGCGTCAAGCCGGGGCTCTCGGTCGCCGAGGCCGAGGCCAAGGCGGCCCTCCTGACCGCCTCGCTCCGCGACCGGCGGCTCCAGCTCCGGGGCCGCAAGCACCAAAGCGGTGAATGGCGGATGCCGATCGAGTGGCCCCGACCGAAGGTGGTGGATCCGGGCCCCGCCCCGGCCGGCCCGGCTCCGGTGCCGGCCGACGCGATCGTGCTCATCAATGGCTCGAGCATGGACGCCTGGAACAACGCCGACTCTTGGAAGGTGGCTGACGGCGTGGTCACCGTCGGCAAGGGGATGATCGAGACCAAGCAGGGCTTCGGCGACTGCCAGCTGCACGTCGAGTTTCGGATGCCCGCGATCCCCAAGGGCAAGGGCCAGGGACGGGGCAACTCAGGCGTGTTCCTGATGGGGCAGTACGAGATCCAGGTGCTCGACTCCTACGAAGACGGCACCGACGGCCCGCTCACCTATCCCGACGGCCAGTGCGGCGCTCTCTACAAGCAGCAGCCGCCGGCCGTGAACGCCTGCCGGGCCCCGGGCGAGTGGCAGACCTTCGACATCCTCTTCACCCGGCCCCGGTTCACGGCCGACGGCCTGCTCGAGAAGCCGGGCCGGGTGAGCGTGCTCCACAACGGGGTGGCGATCCACTCCGACACCGTGATCAAGTCTGCCACCCAGTGGCACGAGCCGCCCCAGCCCAGGCCCCATGCCGACGCCCTGCCAATCCGGCTTCAGGACCACGGTAACCCGGTCCAGTTCCGAAACATCTGGATCCGGCCCTTCGAGCCGGTGATGCCCGCCGCGACGGGCTCGTAAGCTCCAGCCTCCATGAGGGGACTGTCCCCGCTTCGGGGACTGTCCCCTTTCCTGAAAAATCCGGGTCGCATGCCGAAAGGGGGACAGTCCCCGCGGCGGGGACAGTCCCCAGCGAGCGTCCGCGGAAGGGGCAGCGTCAACTGGGCGGAGGTCATGGCTGCGAGAGCACGAGGGTGGCCGCGGCGGCCTCGCCGACGGCCGCCGACTCGAACACGACGCCGCCGTGCACCACCGGCTCCTCCGAGATGATCCGCTCGCCGGAGATCACCGGCCCCTCGACGATCACCTCGCCGGGGAACGGCCCGCCCTGGGCGATGCTGCCGGAGATCACCTGGTCGGGCTTCCGCCAGCCGGCGGCGATCCAGCCGTCCTTGCGGGCCACGAGCTGCTGCATCGGCAGCGGGCCGGCCTGCTCGAGCTGGCCGGGCAGTTGAAGCGGCTCGACCTCGACCACCTCATCGAACACCTTGTTGAACCGCTTCTGGAGGATCCGCCGCAGCGACGTCTCCTGGACCGAGAGCTTCTGGGGCCCGCCCGGCACGAAGCCCGGCGGGTAGATCTGCACGTCGCCGTCGCGGAACAGCCGCACCCGGCCGGCGGCCGGCTCGATCCGGTAGCTGGCCCAGACGTCCATCGGGGGAAACTCGCGGTCGCCCGAGGTATAGCCGCTGCCGTGCACCGTCAGCCGGATCGTGCCGTCGCCGGCCGTGACCTCGACCGGCTTTCGCTTCGCGAACGTGATCGACCACGGCGGCTGGTCGGCGTCGTCCTCGAGGGCCGCGGGCATCTCCCGGCCCGCCTTCTTCATCTCGGCCTCAAGCCGCTCCTTGGTGAGGGTCCGGCCGCCGAGCTCCTGCTCGGCCAGGTTGTTGAAGAACGACTCGTGCATCCGGGCGGCCAGCACGGCGGCCGGATCGACGGCCGGCGGCGAGCTGAAGGACGCCAGCTGGTCGGCCAGCGACTTGCGAGCCGTCACGAACAGCCGCCGGTGATCGGTGTTGAAGTGGAGCATCTCCGGGTACCAGCCGCGGTCGGTGAGCCGCTGGCGGAACTTCGTCTGGTAGTCGCTGGCCGCCTGGCTGACGGCGTCGGCCGTCTGGGCCTCGAACTGGCTGCGGACCCGCTCCCGGGCCCGCTGCTGGGAGATCGCCCGGGCCTGGGGCTGCATCTCGGCCACCTTGCGGCTGGCGATGCGGCGGATGAGCCGCTGGCCGATCCGCTTGTGGACGTCGATCCCGGCGGTCTTGGTGGAGACCGAGGCCTGGGCCTCGACCGGCGCGGCTGTGACCCCCTGTTCGTCGATGAAGATCCGCTTGCGGGCGTCGAGCTGCGTGGTGCCGATCGTCCGCACCGTCACCGGCCCCTGGGAGCCGCGGGTGAGGGAGTGGTTGGTGGCGTCGAGCACGAGATCGACGACCGCCCGGTCGGTGGCCGGCTGGAAGTCGAGCGACACGAAGCCGGTCGTCCGGCCGCTGCCGCTGACCCGGGTGCCGAGCAGCACCTCGCGGATCGGAGCGGTCTCGTCGATCGAGCGGTTGACGCTCCTGGCCAACAGGCTCTCATCGACCTGGAGATAGAGGTTGGGCCGGCCGAGCGTCCGCCGGAGCCGCGAGACGACGCCCAGCCCCTGGCCCGATTCCTCGAGCCGGGCCAGGATCGGCCCGACCGGGTCGAGCGGCTGGGGGGTGCCGCTGGCCGCTGCCTCGACGACCGCCGCCGCCAGCCGGTCGAGCCGCTGGGCGTAGACCTTGTCGGCCTCGGGATTGGAGGCGGTGCCAGCCGCCTCGAGGTAGGCCCCGACGGCCCGGCGGACCGCCGCGAACTGCGGCATCTCGAGGCCGTTCTCGCCGGCGTCGAGCCGCTTGTAGATTTTTGCGAGTTGATCGACATCGGCGTTGCTGCCGGAGGCCGCCTGCCGCTCGAGCTCCGGCCAGTCGAGATACTTCCGCCAGTTGGCCCCGCTGCGGCTCCGGTCGAGCAGCCGGCGGAGCGGCCCGATGGCCTCGCGGAGCTTGGCCGCCGCGGTGTTGAGCCGCGGCTCGGCGACCGGCTGAAACGGAGCCGGGATGCCGAGCGGGTCGGCGGCGAGCGACCCAAGTTCAGCGGCAGCCAGGCGGCCGGCGGGCAACCCCATCAACAGGACCAGCCCGAGGGCGAGGCGGGCGAACCGGATGCAGCGGCAGGAAGGGGGCATGGAAAACCTTGCGGGTTGTAGGGATCGTGCGGACCCAGACGCGGGGTGAGAGTCTACCGCCCCGGGCGGCCGCGGCTCCACCTCGCTTTGGCGGGGCCGGCAATTTCCCGGCCGAGAGTGGCGGAAGGTTTGGAAATTTCAGGGCTCGGCCGCCGGCGGCAGGGATTCGCTGGCGGGGAGCACGAAGATCTTGCCGTCGCCCATCCGCCCCGTCCGGGAGGCGGTGGTGATCCGCTCGACCACCTCGTTCACCCGGGCGTCCTCGACCCAGAGCTGGATCTCGACCTTGGGGAGGAAGGCCAGCGAATACTCGCTGTCGCCGTACTGGTCGAGGTAGCTCTTCTGCCGCCCGAAGCCCTTGACCTCCCGGACCGTGCAGGCCTCGAGCGGCGCCAGCCGGAGGGCCTCGAGCACCCGCTCGGCCAGAAACGGCTTCACGATCGCGATCACTTCCTTCATACCGGCTTGAGTCTACCCGCCGGGCGTCCCTTTGGGGACTGTCCCCGCTTCGGGGACTGTCCCCTTTCGATATGCCCCGAAGCCAAGCCAACCGTGGGAACCACGTTCTCCCCGCTCCAACGCACCATCCCCTGGCTTGCGCCAGGGGTTTCTATGTGCGTCGCGCGCTTCCAATAGAACCCCCGGGCGCGAGCCCGTGGACCTCATAGAAACCCCAGGCGCGAGCCCGGGGACCTCATAGAAACCCCGGGCGCGAGCCCGTGGACCTCATAGAAACCCCGGGCGCGAGCCCGTGGACCTCATAGAAACCCCGGGCGCGAGCCCGGGGACCTCATAGAAACCCCGGGCGCGAGCCCGGGGACGGTGGGTCAAAACCTCACCCCGCCATCTACACCGCCAACCGCCCAAAGCACGGCCGCCTCGTAGCGGCGGGATTGTATCCCGCCGGCCAGTTGGCGACGCGTTTCCGGTGCCGCCGTTTCCGGTTGGCTTCGTCGCGCTGTCCGACGGGTTGAAAACCCGCGGCTACGTTTCGCCCAGCATCCTGCATCAACTGAAGAAGTTGTCGCCGTAGAGGTTCAGGGGCGGCTTGGTCTGGACGGTGATGTCGCCGTTGACCCGGGTCTGGCAGGCCAGCCGCATCTCCTTCTCATTGCCGATGTAGGCCAGCGACACGGCCAGGCGGGCCGACTCGAGCAGCCCCTTGCGGCTCGTGTTCTCCATGCCCTTCGTGACCAGCACGCGGCAGCTGCCACACTGGCCGAAGCCGTGGCAGTTGAGAAACCGGTGGACCCCGGGATAGAGCTGGACCCCCGCCCGGAGGGCCTCCGTGCGGAGGTTGGCCCCGGCCGGAACCTGAATTTCCTTCTTTTCGTCGCTGAACGTGATCGTGGGCATGGGATTCTCTCGACCAGATGCGGGTTCTTGGCCGATACTGTAGCCACGAGGGCGGCTTCCCGCTACCCGCCGGGGGGCCGGCCGGGCCGCCCCGCCTGCGGAGCCCGCCCTCATGGCCCAGCTGACCAAGCATCAGCAGTCGATCGTCAAGCGGTACTACGACAACCTCGATACCGTCCTCCTCCAGCGGGTGGGCGAGCAGGTGACCGACCTGTACCTCGCCGAGGGGAAGAAGCGGGCCAAGCTCTGGCAGAGCATCGAGGGCTCCCTGGTCAAGCTGGGCGTGCCCCAGTCGCGGATCGACCACGTCCGGAATTCCGACGACGCCCGCCAACTGGCCACGCTCCTGCAGGAGTTGCTGGCGAAGGATTGACCAGCCGGGGGCCGTGCCTCATCCTGTGGGGCTTTGACGCTCCCTTCGGGAAACCGCCGGCATGACCGCTTCCGACGCCGCGGCCGCGACCGATCGCGCCGCCCTCCTCGAATCGCTGCGCTGGAAGAAGCTGCCCGTCCTCGACGACGGCTTCGTGGCCCTTGTGGACTGCATGGGCGACGACGGCAGCGTCGTCCAGGCGGCCCGGGTCAGCTACGGCGCCGGCACCCGCAAGGTGAGCGACGACCGGCAGCTGATCCGCTATCTCTTGCGGCACGCCCACACCACCCCCTTCGAGATGGCGGAGCTGAAGTTCGTCGTCCGGGTGCCGATGGACTGCTGGCGGCAGTGGATCCGGCATCGGACGGCGAGTGTCAACGAATACTCCACCCGCTACTCGCTGGCGATCGACGCGATGCAGGCCACGGCTTTCGACCAGTGGCGGGCCCAGGCCGCCACCAATCGGCAAGGCTCGGGCGAGCCCCTGCCGACAGACGCCGGCCGGCAGTACACGGAGTCGGAGCGGCGGCTGCAGGAGTTGGCCCGGCAGGTCTACGAGGAGCGGCTCGAGGCGGGGATCGCCCGCGAGCAGGCCCGCAAGGACCTGCCTCTCTCCACTTACACCGAGGCCTACTGGAAGATCGACCTCCACAACCTGCTCCACTTTCTCGCCCTGCGGATGGACGCCCACGCCCAGCTCGAGATCCGCCGCTACGCCGAAACGATCGGCCACGAGATCGTGGCCCCGCTCTTTCCACTCGTCTGGGAGGCCTTCCTCGACTACCGGATGGAGGCCGTCCGCCTGACGCGGCTCGACCGCGGGGTGATCCGCCGGCTGGCTGCTGGCGGCCGGACGCCCGCCTCGGCCGCGGAGTTCCTGGCGGCCCAAGACCCATCCTGGCAGGGCCTGGAGCGGTGCCGCGAGCGGGACGAGTGCCTGGCCAAGCTCCAGGATCTGGGCCTCGTGGCCGACGGCGGGTAGCGGCATCAGGCCGGATGCTGCCTCCGGGGACTGTCCCCGCCGCGGGGACTGTCCCCCTTTCGGCATCCTGCCTACGGTTGGTTTCCAACGCCGTCGAGATGGCACGGGCAACCCCACCCGCGACCCGCCTTTCCGGTGTGTGGGTCATTCTCTCCGCCGCAACGCACCGTCCCCTGGCTAGCGCCAGGGGTTTCTATGTGGGTCGCGCGAGTCCAATAGAAACCCTGGGCGCAAGCCCGGGGACGGCGGGTCAAAACCACACCCCGCCCCCCCATACCGAAAGACGCGCAACGCACGGCCGCCCGGAGGTGCGGCCGGCGGCCGGAGGGCCGCGAAGCCCGCCGGGGGCAGGGATGCCCCGCCGGGCGTATAGCTAGCCGCGGAGCACAACCTCGACCTCGCTGCCCGCCTCCACGCGGCCGCCACCTGCCGGGAGCGCGATCAGGCCCGCGGTCGCACCGGGCACCGCCCCGCCGGCGGCCAGGCCCACGAGGTCCGAGGAGCCGGTCCAGGGCAGCGGCTCGGCCTCGAGCACCGCACCGCTGCTCCGCAGCCGGCAGGGCAGAAACACCGGTCGGTCCGCCGCGGCCTTGACGCCGGCCACGAGCACGGCCCGGTCACTGGGCAGGTGCCAGGATTCCCGAGAACGGCCCGCCAGGATCCGGATCGCCGGCCGCACGAAGAGTTCGAAGCAGACCAGGCTGCTGGCCGGGTTGCCCGGCAGGCCAAACACGAGCGTAGGGGCCGCCGCCGGCCGCCGCAGGATCCCGAACCAGACCGGCTTCCCCGGCTTGAGCCGCACCTTGTGAAACACCTGCTCGACGCCACAGGCCGCGAAGACCGCCGGTACGAGATCAAGGTCGCCGGCCGAGACGCCGCCGGAGAGCACGAGCAGGTCGGCGGCCAGCCCCTGGGCCACCGCTGCCCGGATCGCCTCGGGCCGGTCGGCCGCGATCCCCAGCGGGATCGCCTCGGCCTCCAAAAGCGCGACGGCCGCGGCCAGCATCGGGGCGTTGGAGTTGCGGGTCTGGCCGTGGCCGGGCACCTCCTCGCAGCCCACCAGTTCGCTGCCGGTCGAGAGGATGGCCACCCGCACCTGCGGCTCGGCCACGACGTGGGTCGCCCCGGCCTCGGCGGCCAGGCCCACGGCGGCCGCGTCGAGCCGGCTGCCGGCCGGGAGCACGACCGAGCCCGAGCGAAAGGCCGTGCCCCGCCGAGCGACGTGCTGCCCCGGGCGATAGCCCTCCTCGCGGAGCCGCACCCGGCTGCCGGCGTGAGCGGCCGCGGTGCCCTCCACGGCCCGCTCGATCGGCACGACCGCGTCGGCGCCGGGGGGGAGCGGGGCGCCGGTCATGATCCGACCGCAGTTCCCGGGCCGGATCTCGAGCGTTGTCACGTCGCCGGCGGCCAGATCGACGACTACCTCGAGCTCGACCACCTCCGGACCGCCGGCCGCGAAGTCGGCATCGCAGACGGCGAACCCGTCCATCATCGCCCGGTCCCAGGGGGGCGAATCGACGTCGGCTTCAATCGGCTCAGCCAGCCGGCGGCCGCAGGCATCCAGGAGCCGCTGCCGCCGGGGCGAAAGCGGCCGGGCCGTCTGCTCGATCAGGGCAATCGCCTCGGCTAGCTCGATCATCGGCGGACTCCGTGGAGCGGCCTCCTCGAGCCGGCAGCCTGGCTCACGCCGGCACCAGGCCGGTGGCCAGGAAGGCCCGCAAGAGGTCGTGGCCGACGGGCGTCAGGAAGCTCTCGGGATGGAACTGGACGCCGTAGACCGGCAGCGTCCGGTGCCGGATCGCCATGATCTCCCGGCTGCCGTCGGGGGCGGTGGACCAGGCATCGACCTCGAACTCCCGGGGCAGGCTGGGCGGATCGATGACCAGGCTGTGGTAGCGGGTGGCCTCGATCGGGCTCGTCAGGCCGGCGAACAGGCCGCGGCCGGCATGCTCGATGGCATCGACCTTGCCGTGCATCAGCCGCTTGGCCCGGACGATCCGGCCGCCGAACACCTGGCCGATCGACTGGTGGCCGAGGCAGACCCCCAGGATCGGCATCCGGCCGGCGAACTGGCGGACGACGTCGCAGGAAACTCCCGCCTCGTCGGGCGTGCAGGGCCCGGGGGAGACCACCAGGTGCGTCGGCCGCTTGGCGGCGATCTCGGCGCCGCTGATCTGGTCGTTGCGGTGGACCTCGACCACCAGTTCCGGGTCGATCTCCCCGAACCGCTGGACGAGGTTCCAGGTGAACGAATCGTAGTTGTCGATCAGGATCAGCATCGGAGGCCGGCTCGGAGAGCCAGACAGTGTACTCGACCCCGGAGACTGTACCCGCTTCGGGGACTGTCCCCTTTCGGTATCCCGCAAAGCTGCCCCGACTGTTGGTCGGGGTTGCCCGTGACCGCGGATTCCGTTGGGACGACGTTCTCTCCGGTCCAATGCACCATCCCCTGGCTCGCGACAGGGGCTTCTATGGGCGAGCGCGAAGATCTGCATAGAAACCCCGGGCGCGAGCCCGGGGATCCCATAGAAACCCCGGGCGCGAGCCCGGGGATCCCATAGAAACCCCGGGCGCGAGCCCGGGGACGGTGGGAATGAAAACCTC
>CAYRNG010000335.1:0-3303 GCA_964425395.1 uncultured Candidatus Kuenenia sp.
CCGAGGTCCACCGCCGGACCACCGCCGAGGAGATCTGGCAGGACACCGAGGGGCAGGTCGATGTGATCGTCTGCGGCGTGGGCACCGGCGGCACGATCACCGGCGTGGGCGAGGTGCTCAAGAGCCGCAAGCCGTCGGTCAAGGTGGTGGCCGTCGAGCCGGCCAACAGCCCGGTGATCTCCCAGAAGCTCGCCGGCGAGCCGATCAAGCCGGGCCGGCACACGATCCAGGGGATCGGGGCCGGCTTCATCCCCGAGATCCTCAACCTCGACGTGATCGACGAGGTGGTGAAGGTCGACGACGAAGACGCCATGGAGACCGCCCGCCAGATGGCCAAGCGGGAGGGGCTGATGTGCGGGATCAGCTGCGGGGCCGCCGCCTGGGGAGCGCTCCAGGTGGCCCGCCGGCCGGAGCATGCCGGGCAGATGGTGGTGGTGGTGCTCCCCGACCTCGGCGAACGCTACCTCTCGACGCGTTTGTTTCCGGAGTAGCGGTGAAGGGGACTGTCCCCGTTCGGAGCGTGTGGCAGGTGCCGCCCGGGATGCCCGTGCCATCTCGCCGGACGTTCGCTCGAGGGGCGATGTGCGGTGTGGATGGCGGGATGGTTTGCGGTCCCACCGTCCCCGGGCTAGCGCCCGGGGTTTCTATGACCTCGATAAAAACCCCGGGCGCGAGCCCGGGGACAATAAAAACCCCGGGCGCGAGCCCGGGGACAATAAAAACCCAGGCCGCCGGCCCGGGGACGGGGCGTTCCGCAACGAACAGGCACGGGCACCCCGGGCTCCCTGATGGCTAGCTGTCGTCGCCGAGTTCGAGCGTGATGCGGCGGGGGAAGGCGAGGCGGGCGAGCATGCCGAGGGAGCCCTTGGGGAGCCCCAGGTATTCGAGCCGCTCGAACCAGCCGGGAATCTCGCCGGCCAGCTTGCCGACCCGGGTGCCCCGGAGGTCGAGGTGGCGGAGGTTCTTGAGCCCCTTGAGCTGGAGCAGGCCCTCGTCGGTGAGGCTGCCGCCGGGGAGCTCCAGCCGGGCGAGGTCTTTGAGCGACTCGGCCCGAAACCCGAGCAGGATGCAGAACACGTCGTCGGCCCGCTCCCCCGCCAGCTGCACGGCCACCAGCTTGTCGGCCACGTGGCCGAAGTCATCGCCGAACGACTTCCGCAGCCAGTCGGTCTCCTCCATCTCGATGCTGCCACCCCGCTCGATCGTCTCGGTGGCCACCTCCTGCTGCTCGGCGTAGGCGTCGATCTTCGAGGCCAGCCATTCGAGCTTGCTGGCCTTGAACTTCACGAACTCAGTGGCGTCCTCGAAGGCCTGCTGGACCCGCACGAAGTCCTGCTGGCTGCCCCCCCGGTCGGGATGGGCCTCCCGGGCCCGGACGAGGTAGGCCTGCTTGACGTCCTCGAGCGTGACTGGCGGCATGAGCCCGAGGATCTCCAGGCACTCGGGCCGCTGGGCGGAAGGCTGGGAGGACGAGGCAGGCTGGGACATGAGGCGGCCGCCGGCCCGGGCACCGGCACACGAGGAGGACATTCGCCGCCGGCCCACAAAAGCCGGCAACCAGGGTTCCGAGCCTAGCAGGTGGCCGGCGGCCCGACAGGGGCGGCCGGTTCTCCCTTGCCTCCGGCGGCCGGATTTCCTATTTCCCCAGCCTCACTCGAGGAGGGCTTCCATGTTCGGGTCAGCGCAGGAATTTGGAAACGGTGCGGACGGCGTTCGCGGACAGTATGGACGGGAGCTCGTGGCCGCCGGGCTCGTGATCGGCTTCGCCGTCGTCTGGCGGGCCTGGACGGGGGGCCCCGGGGCCGACGCCAAGCCGCCCCAGGCCGACTCCCCGCCCCCCGCGGCCCGCCCGATGGCGCTCGTCAATGGCGCCGAGATCACGGCCGCCGAACTGGCCGCCGAATGCCTCTCCCGGCACGGCACGGCCGTTCTCGAGACCCTCATCAACCGGCGGATCATCGAGCAGGCCTGCCAGGCCGCCGGACTCGAGGTCACCCGCCAGCACGTCGATGCCGAGATCGACGCTCTCGCCAAGCGGTTCAGCGTGCCCCGCGACAAGTGGCTCGAACTGATCGAGAAGGAGCGGGGCATCGCCACCGAGCAGTACGCCTCCGACATCGTCTGGCCGATGCTGGCCCTGCGGGCCCTGGCCCGCGACGCCGGCGAGCCCACCGAGGCCGAGATCCGGGCCGCCTTCGAGAAGCAGTTTGGCCCCGCCGTCAAGGCGCGGATCATCGCCACCCGCACCCGGGCCGAGGCCGAGAGCCTGCGGGCCCAGGCCCTGGCGGCACCCGACGAGTTCGGGGCCCTGGCCCGCCAGCACTCGATCGACGTCGGCAGCGCCAGTGCCAACGGCTGGGTGCAGCCGATCCGGCTCCACTCCGGCGAACCGGCCTTCGACCGGGCCGCCTTCGCCCTCGAGCCGGGCCAGGTGTCCGACGTGGTTCAGGTGGCCGACCAGTTCCTGCTCATCAAGTGCGAGGGGCGGCTGCCGGCGGCCGACGTGAGCCTGGAGGCGGCCCAGCCCCGGCTGGCGGAGGAGATCCGCGAGCGGAAGAGCCGCGCGGCCTCCAACGACGTGTTCCGCAGCCTCCAGGAAAAGAGCCGGATCGACAACGTGCTCAACGACCCCGACCGGGCCGCGGCCCGGCCGGGCGTGGCCGCCCTCGTCAACGGCCAGCCGATCAGCCTCGACGAGGTTCAGGACGTGGCCGTCGAGCGGCACGGCCGCGACGTGCTCGAGATCCTCATCACCCGGGCCCTCGTCCGGCAGGCGCTCGCCCGGCAGCAGCTCGCCGTCGGACAGGCCGACCTCGACGCCGAGGTGGCCCGGGCCGCCCGCTCGCTCGGCTTCCTGAAGCCCGATGGCACGCCCGACGTGGCCGCCTGGCTCGAGCGGATGACCCGCGAGGAGAAGGTGCCGCTGCGGCACTACATGGAAGACATCGTCTGGCCGACGGTGGCCCTCAAGAAGCTGGTGGGGGGCGTGGCGGTGCAGAAGGACGACCTCGACAAGGCCTACCAGGCCACCTTCGGCCCCCGGGCCCGCTGCCGGATCATCGTGCTCGACAATCAGCGGCGGGCTCAGGAGGTCTGGCAGCTGGCCCGCCAGAACCCCAAGGCTGAGTCGATCGGCGGTCTGGCGGAGACCTACTCGGTCGATCCCACCACCCGGGCCCTGCGGGGCGAGGTGCCGCCGATCCGGCGGTTCGGTGGCCAGCCGACCCTCGAGCGGGAGGTGTTCGCCCTCAAGCCCGGCGAGCTCTCGGGCGTCGTCCAGATCGCCGATCGTTTCATGGTGAT
>CAYRNG010000336.1:0-9538 GCA_964425395.1 uncultured Candidatus Kuenenia sp.
GTGGCCGACTTCGATCGCGACGGCCACCCCGACATCGCCGCCGGCAACACGATCTGGCACGGGCCCGACTTCACGCGGCAGACCGCATACACGCCGCCGCGGGACAACCCCGGCGGCCCGGCCAAGACCCCGTACGACCCGGCCCGCGGCTACTCCAACTACTTTCTCTTGTTCGCCCACGACTTCGACGGCGACGGCTGGCACGACATCCTGGTCTACGACCTGCCCGGCGAGCCGGCACTGGTGTTCGTGAACCCGGGGGAGCGGGGGGGCGAGTGGGCCCGCCATGCCGTCTTCGACGTGGCCGACGGCGAGTCGCCCGGGCTCCTCGACATCACCGGCGACGGCCGGCCGGAACTCTTCTGCCAGTCGAGCGGCCCGGAGCTCGGCGGCCGGCTGGGCTTTGCCGAGATCGACTGGCAGAACCCGCTCGCCAAGGCCCGCTTCCGGCCGATCACGCCCCGCTCGCCGGAGAACGACAAGAAGTATTTCCGCTACACGCACGGGGCCGGGGCGGGCGACATCAACGGCAACGGCCGGATCGACATCCTCACCAAGGACGGCTGGTTCGAGCAGCCGAAGAGCATTCTCGAGGATGCGATCTGGCCCTTTCATCCGGTGCCGTTCGGGCCGCCCGGGGGCCGGGGCGGGGCCCAGATGCTCGTCTTCGACGTGGATGGCGACGGCCGGAACGACGTGGTCACCAGCTACGACGCCCACGGCTACGGCCTCGGCTGGTTTCGGCAGGAGGCCGACGGCACGTTCAGCGAGCGGCGGGTGCTCGGCAACAAGCCCGCGGATCATCCGCAGGGCGTGAGCTTCTCCCAACTGCATGCCCTGGCCGCGGCCGACATCGACGGCGACGGCCTGACCGACGTCGTGACCGGGAAGCGGCGCTGGGCCCACGGGCCCACGGGCGACGCCGAGCCCGACGCCCCGCCGGTGCTCTACTGGTTCCGGCTGGTGCGGGACGGGCAGGGGGGTGCCACCTTCGAGCCGCACCTGATCGACGATGACAGCGGCGTGGGCACGCAGGTGACCGTGGCCGATCTCAATGGCGACGGCAAGCCCGACATCGTGGTGGCCAACAAGCGGGGCGTGTTCGCCTTCCGGCAGCAGTGAGCGGCTCCGGCCGCCGCCCCCTGGGCCGGCCAGTGATGGCGGGCGGTGCGGCTACTCCGCCTCCTCGAAGGCCAACAGCGGCTTGAGCCGCCGGTAGGTGGCCGGGCCGATGCCCTCGACCTCGAGCAGGTCGGTGAGCCGGGCATAGGGCCGCTTCTCGATGATCCGGTCGGCGAGGGCCTCGCCGATCCCGGGCAGCCGCATCAGGTCGTCGCGGGGGGCGGTGTTGGGATCGAGCGTGAAGCCGGGAGGCAGCCGGCCGGGCCCGATCGCCGCCCGCAGTTCGCGGGCCTCCTCCCGCTCGAGCCGCCGCTCCTCCGGCAGGGTTTCCCAGTCGGTGTGGGCCCAGATGCCGGCCCCTGCGGCAGCGGCCTGGAGTTCCAGGTCGGCCAGCCGGGCCCGGTAGTCGTCGGCCGACTCGCCCGCCGCCGTCTGCCGGCTCACGCCGAAAGCCCGGGCCAGACCCCGGGCGACGAGCAGGGCCGCCAGGTCGCGGCCCTCGGCATCGAACACGAAGGCGTAGATCCGCTTGAAGCGGCCGTCGCCGCGGGCATCGGCGAAGCTCGTGTGGATCGTGAACGGACGGGCGAGCGCGGCCCGGGTCTCGTCGGTGCCCCGCCGGCCGAAGTCCTTGGCAAACTCGATCGCGGCGGCCGGGTCGGCCGCGACCCGCGTGACCCCGAAATACCGCCTTTGGCTGCGGAGCCGCCGGGCGTCGCTCTCGCCGGCGACGTGGTGCTCGAGGCAGTCGGCCCCGTAGAGGCGGATGGTGTGCTCCTCGCCCGCGGGCGTGCGAATCCGGAAACTGTCGCCATCGGCCCAGTCGGTGGGCACGAGCGTGCAGCCCTCGATGACCACCAGATCGGCCGGAGCCGCCCGGCCGACGCCCCAGCCCGCTCCGCCGGCCACGAGACCGAGGGCCAGGGCGGCGGCCAGGCGGAAGCGGCTGCCCGGAAGCGGGCCGATCGGGGGGGCGACGAGCGTGGGCATGGGGGGCGGTCTCCTGGCCCTCTGCTTCCGTGGGGCCATCTTCCAGAGGATACTCAGGAGAGCCGGCGGCCGTGAGCCGCCCTGCCATCACTGGCCGGCCCCGCCGGCTCCCGAACCCGATGACCAGCCACTACGACTACGACGTGATCGTGATCGGCGCCGGCCATGCCGGCGTGGAGGCGGCCTGTGCCGCGGCCCGGCTGGGAGCCCGCACGGCGCTCGTCACCACCAACTGCGACACTGTCGGCCAGATGAGCTGCAACCCCGCCATCGGCGGCGTCGGCAAGGCCCAGCTCGTCCGCGAGGTCGATGCCCTGGGGGGCATCATGGGCCGGGCGATCGATGCCACCGGCATCCAGTTCCGGGTCTTGAACCGCTCCAAGGGGCCGGCCATGCACGGGCCCCGGGCCCAGGCCGACAAGAAGCTCTACCAGCTGGAGGTCAAGCGGCTGGTCGAGGAGACGGCCAACCTCGACCTCCGCCAGGAGACGGTCGAGGACCTGCTCCTCGAGAAGCTCGCCCCGGCCGGTCCCGGCTCGCCCGCCTGGCGGATCACCGGCGTGCGGGTGCGGGGCGATGCCGAGTATCGGGCGGCGGCGGTCGTGCTCACGACCGGCACCTTCCTCCAGGCGGTGATGCACACCGGCGCGGCCACCACCACCGGCGGCCGGGCCGGGGAGGGCACGACCGCCGGCCTGAGCCGGTCGCTGGCCGCCGCCGGGTTTCGGCTCGATCGCTTCAAGACCGGCACCCCCTGCCGGCTGGCGGCCCGGGGGATCGACTTCGCCGCCCTCGAGGAGCAGCCGGGCGACCCCGTGCCCCAGCCGTTCTCGTTTCTGACCGCCGCCATCGACCGGGAACAGCTCGTCTGCTGGATCACGCGGACCACGCCGGCGATCCACGACCTGATCCGGGCCAACCTCCACCGGGCCCCGATGTTCACCGGCCAGATCGATTCCCGCGGCCCCCGCTACTGCCCGAGCATCGAGGACAAGGTGGTCCGGTTCGCCGACCGCGATAGCCACCAGCTGTTCCTCGAGCCGGAGGGGCGGCAGACCCACGAGATCTACGTCAACGGGATCTCGACGAGCCTGCCCCGCGACGTCCAGGACGAATTGATCCGGCTCGTGCCCGGCCTCGGGCGGGCCCGGATCATGCGGTATGGCTACGCCGTCGAATACGACTACTGCCCCCCCGACCAGCTCCGGCCCACGCTCGAGAGCAAGCTCGTGGCCGGGCTGTTCCTGGCCGGGCAGGTCAATGGCACGACCGGCTACGAGGAGGCGGCTGGGCAGGGGATCCTGGCTGGCGCCAACGCGAGCATGGCCCGGGCCGGGCGGGAGGGCATCGTGCTCGACCGGGAGACGGCCTACCTGGGCGTGCTCATCGACGACCTCGTGACCCGCGGCGTGGACGAGCCCTACCGGATGTTCACCAGCCGGGCCGAGCACCGGCTCGCCCTCCGCCACGACAACGCCGACCGCCGGCTGACGCCGCTGGCCGCCCGGCTCGGGCTGGCCGAGCCGGAGCGGGTCGTGCGACTCGAGGCCAAGCTGGCCGAGATCGAGGCAGCCCGGGCCATGCTCGCCGCCCGCAAGCGCGGCGGCGTGTCGCTGGCCGACCTGCTCAAGCGGCCCGAGTTTGGCTGGCCGGAGGCGGTGGCCGCCGCTCCCGAGCTGGCGAGTGTGTCGGCCGAGGCGGCCGCCCAGGTGGTCACCGACATCCGCTACGCCGGCTACCTGGCCCTCGACCGGGCCCGACTGGCCCGGCAGCAGCGGCTTCACGATCGGCTGATCCCCGCCGGCTTCGACTACGGCCAGGTCCGCCACCTCCGGGCGGAAGCCCGCGAGCAGCTCGCCCGGATCCGGCCCCGCACGCTCGGCCAGGCCGGTCGGGTGAGCGGGATCACGCCGGCCGACCTGACGCTCGTCGTCCTCTCGCTGGAGGGTCGCGGGGCGGGGGGCGGCGGCCAGGCGTGAGGATCGTCCAGATCACCGCCGGGGCGGGGGGCCGGATCTGCGGCTCGTGCCTCCACGACAACACGCTCGTGCGGGCCCTCCGCGACCGCGGCCGCGACGCGATCCTCGTGCCCGCCTTCGTGCCGACCACCACCGACGAGGAGAACGTGTCGATCGACCACGTCGTGATGGGGGGCGTGAACGTGTGGCTCCAGGAACATGTGCCCCTTCTTCGGCACACGCCGGGATTCCTCGACCGGCCGCTCGACTCGCGGCGGCTGCTCGAATGGCTCTCGGCCCGCACCGGCTCGGCCCGGCCGGCCGACCTGGGGCCCTTGACCGTCTCGACCCTCGAGGGGGAGGCAGGCCGGCAGCGGAAGGAGGTCCGGAAGCTGGGCCGCTGGCTGGCCAGTGAGCTGGCCCCCGACGTCGTCCACCTCTCCAACGCCCTCCTCCTGGGGCTGGCCCGAGAGATCCGCCAGGCCACCGGAGCCCGCATCGTGTGCAGCCTGTCCGGCGAGGACGTGTTCATCGACCAGCTGCCCGAGCCCCACCGGGGGAGAGTCTGGGAGCTGCTCCGCGAGCGGGCCGCCGACGTCGATCGATTCGTGGCTCTGAACCGCTTCTTCGCCGACTTCATGGCCGACCGGCTGGCCCTGGCGGCCGGTCAGGTGAGCGTGGTGCCGCACGGCGTGGACCTGTCGGCATTCCCTCGCTCGGCCAGCGATCTGGCCGCCCGCCGGCAGGCGCGGGGAGGCACGCTCGTGGTCGGCTTCCTGGCCCGGGCCTGCCCGGAGAAGGGCCTCGATCAGCTGATCCGGGCCCTGGCCCTGCTCGCCCGCGATCGGACCGTGGAAGTGGTGGCCGCCGGGGCGACGGTCGATGCGGAGCGAACCTACCTGGCCGGCTGCCTGGCCCTGGCCGAGGAATTGGGCGTGGCCGAGCGGTTCACGTGGCGGGGCCAGGTGAACCGGCTCGGTAAGCTCGCCCTGTTCTCCGAGATCGACCTCTTCGCCCTGCCGACCACCCATCCCGAGGCCAAGGGGCTCTCGGTGATCGAGGCCATGGCGGCCGGCGTGCCCGTCGTGGCCCCCGACCACGGCACCTTCCCGGAGCTGCTCGACAAACAGCAGGCCGGGCTGCTCCACGCCCCCTGCGACCCGGCCGCCTTGGCCGCCGCGATCGCCACCCTCGCCGACGACCCCGCCCGGGCCAACGCCTGCGGCCGGCACGGCTTCGACCTCGCCCGCCGCCGGCACTCGGCGGCCGCCATGGCCGCCGGCCACGAGGCGATCTACGACGAGCTCCGCTGACAGCCGCCGAGATCCGCTGACCGGCGGCACACGGCCGGCGGGGTCCGGGGCGGCCGAGTGCAGTTTTTGCAAACCGCCGATCGGTTCAGGCCGATCGTGCCGAGTGTCCGGCCGACGGATTTGTAACGCTGGGCGGCCTGCGGGGGTCATGCAACCCGCCTCGCCGCTTTGACCGGCAGGATCGGGCCTCCCAATCGCCGCAGCCTGCCGCCGCCGGAACCCCGCCGGCTTTGGCACGCCACGTGCTTCTCTCACGACCTAGGATGGAAACGTCGCGGGAGGTGGTCCCGCGGCACGGACCCGGCTGGTTCGCGGACCTTAGGCACGTCGCTCGGGTGTGGCGACATCGAAGCCCCTCACGCATCGCGTTCATGGGGCCGCCGTTTTTCCGCGAGCCGCCGGGTGGGTCGCGGTTGCCCGTGCCGCTTGTAGGTCCGTCACGCCGTGACGGACTATCGCTTCGGGGACTGTCCCCGCCGCGGGGACTGTCCCCCTTCGGCATCCTGCCTACGGACGGTTTCCAACGCCGTCGAGATAGCACGGGCAACCCCTTCCGCGACCCGGATTCCCGATACCAGCGGCCCCATGCGGCCAAACCGGCCGCCACGTAGCGGCGGGATTGTATCCCGCCGGCCAGTTGGCGCCGCGTTTCCAGTGCCCCGGCTTTCAGCCGGCGTCGCCTCGCTCCTCCCGCCGGCTGCCGTCGAGGCCGGCCAGGAAGCTGGTCGTGATCGCCGCGAACACCGGGGAGACGCGGTCCCACTCGCGGTCATCGGCCTGGCAGTGCAAGAGATAGATCGCCGTCGGCGTGCTCAACGTGCGGACCTGGGCGGTGTTGGTGAGATCGAGGCAGTAGAAGTTGAGGTCGAAGCCCGCGAGCGGTCGGCCCAGCACCGTGTCGGCGGCCGGTTCGCTGTCGAGCTCGCGGTATTCCTCGCGCATCTGGGCCACCACGGCGGCGGCGAGTTCGGCCGGATCGCCCCCCGGAGCATGGCCGCTCACGCTCCAGAACGCCCCGTCGGGGGAGTAGACCGTGACAGCGGCGAACCGGCCCTCCGCGTCGTCGGTGTCCACCGTCCAGTTGTCGGGATGGTCGAAGGCCAGGCCGAAGCGGTCGAAATGCATGGAATCGCCAAACGGAGCTCGGGACGGGTCGGGCGGAATTCCCCGGGATTCTACCGCCGCGAGCCGGTCTGGACCGACTCCCGCCATCCCGCTACCGTCCCCGCCCTGCCGTCGGGTGACCGGCCGGCATGGCCCCGCCTCGGGCCCCTTCGCCGCCCCCCCGTTTTCAGCTGTTGCCCGCTTTGCATGGCCCAGTCACTCGCCACCGCCGCTCCCCTCCGCCGCCCGCTCTCGGCCCACGTGGCCGACTACGCGCTGCCGGCGGCGATCCTCCTGGCGGTGGCGGTCGTGCTGGCCCCGGTGCCGGCGGCCGTCGTCGACCTGCTCCTGGCCGCCAACCTGACGGTGGCGGTGCTCAGCTTGTTGGGGGCCCTGGCGGCCCGCACGCCGCTGGAGATGGCGGTCTTCCCCACCTTCCTGCTCGGGGCCACGCTCGTCCGGCTGGTGCTCAACATCTCCACCACTCGGCTGATCCTCTCCCGGGCCGCCCAGGACGGGCCGGCCGCCGCCGGCGACGTGGTGGCGGCCTTCGGCAGCTTCGTGGCGGCCAACGACCTGTTCGTGGGGGCGGTTGTGTTCATGATCATCGCCGTCGTTCAGTTCGTCGTGATCACCGCCGGCTCGACCCGGACGAGCGAGGTCGCGGCCCGGTTCACCCTCGACGGCCTGCCCGGCCGGCAGATGGCCATCGACGCCGAGGTCCAGGCCGGCGGCCTGACCCGGGAGCAGGCCCGCGGCGCCCGGCTCGAGCTCCAGCAGCAGGCCGACTTCTTCGCCAGCATGGACGGTGCCAGCCGGTTCGTACGGGGCGAGGCGGTGGCCAGCGTGGTGATCACGCTGGTGAACCTGGTCGGCGGCCTGGCGATCGGGATGGTCGAGCACGGGATGCCCGCCGACAAGGCGCTGGGCGTCTATTCGCTGCTCACGATCGGCGACGGCCTGGCCAGCGCCGTGCCGGCCCTGCTCGTTTCGGTGGCCACCGGCGTGCTCCTGTCACGGTCGAGCCAGGCGGTCGATCTGCCTGCCGAGCTCGGCCGGCAGCTGACGGCCCGGCCCCACGTGCTGGCGATCACGGCCGTCTTCCTGGGCCTCCTCTCCCTCTCCGGCCTGCCGTTTCTGCCGCTGGCCGCGATGGCGGTGGCGGTGGCCGCGGCTGCCGTGGTCTCTTCCCGTCGCCGCCGCACCGAGCCGCCGCCGGCCGATGTTGCCCCGACCGCCCGTCGCTCGCCAGCCACGGCCCCGCCGGCCGGTCGGGCCGGCGATCCCGCGGCGGTCGCCTCCGCCGCCCGGCCGGCAGCGGCCGGCGGGCTCGAGGCCGACATGCTGGCCGACGAGCGGATCGTGGTCGAACTCGGCCGCGGGCTCGTGGGCCTCGTTGCCGGCGACGAGGCCCCGCTTCCCGATCGGGTCGAATCGCTGCGGACGACGCTGGCGGCCGACCTCGGGCTCGTGCTCCCGGCCGTCTCGTTTCGCGACGATCTGCGGCTGGCCGAGCGGGGCTACCGGATCAGCGTGGCCGGCGACCAGGTCGCCGAGGGCGAGGTGCCGGCCGGCTGTCGGCTCGTGATTCCCGCCCCCGGCCAGCAGGCTCCCACCGGCGCGGCCACGACCGATCCGGTCACCGGCCGGACGGCCGTCTGGCTGGGCGAGGCCCGGGCCGAGACCGCGGCCGCCCAGGCCGCGACCAGCCTCGATGCCGCCGCTGCGGTCGCCCGCAGCCTCGAGGCCGCCGTCCGCCGGCATGCCGACCGGCTGCTCTCGCGGGAGGCCGTCAACCGGCTCGTCGAGTCGCTGCGGACCAGCCAGCCGGCGGTCGTCGAGCAGATCGTGCCCGCCGTGCTCTCGATCGCCCGGATCCAGCGGACGCTCCAGTGCCTGCTGCGAGACGGCGCGCCGATCCGGCCGCTGGCCGAACTTTTGGAACTGATGTCGGACCATGCCGCCGAAGCGGCCGAACCGTGGCAGCTCGCCGAGATCGTGCGACGCCGGCTGGCAGGAGTGATCTGCCGTCGGGCGCGGGATCCAGAGGGCAGGCTCACCGCGGTCCGGCTCGCCGGCGGCGGGCTCGCCGCGCTCCGGGCCGCGGGGCAGGGGGCCGGCCGGGTCGATGCCCGGATCGTGGCCGAGATTCGCCGGGCCACCCGGGTGGCGATCGAGCGGGGCGGCCAGCCGGTCGTGCTTGTGCCGGCCGCGGCCCGTCGGGCCGTTCGCGAGGCGGTCGCCCGGCCGCTGCCCGACCTGCGGGTGCTCGCCGAAGACGACGTCCTCCACGAGCCCCGGCTCGAGGTGTTTGCGACCCTCGGCCAGGAGTCCGGTGCCCGGGCGGCCTGAGGCTGCTGCGGGCGAGTGCCCAAGTCCCCGAATCATGAACCCGACCGATACCCCGACCGATTGGAGAAACCAGGTGGAGTGGAGGGCCGCTCCGAAAAGAGTTTGAGCGGGACCGGCCCGTCAGCCGATGACTGACGGTCCGGCCCCACGAATGCAGACCGCCGGCGGTTCGGTTTGCCCCAGGGATGGGGTGACCCGCGGCCCCGGTCCCCGATCCCAGCGACGACCCCCCCGGCCCCGCCCCCCGGTGCCGGCTCGTCGCTCCCATCAAGGAGGATGACGTGGCAGTACGTGCGACCCAGTTGCCGCCGGAAGAGATCCTGGCCCTGTGGACGGAGTTCAAGCAGGACCAGTCCAACGAGGATCTCCGCAACCAGCTGATCGAGATCTACCTGCCGCTGGTGAAATACAACGGCGAACGGATCTGGTCGCGGCTCCCCGACGGCGTCGAACTCGACGATCTCGTCTCGGCCGGCACCTTCGGCCTGATGGACGCCATCGACGCCTTCGACATGTCGCGGGGGGTCAAGTTCGAGACCTACTGCGTGCCCCGGATCCGGGGGGCGATGCTCGACGAGTTGCGGACCATGGACTGGGTGCCGCGGTTGGTCCGCAGCAAGGCCAGCAAGCCCAACGAGGCCCCCAAGACGCTCGAGGCCCGGCTCGGCCGGCCCCCGGCCGACGCCGAGGTGGCCGAGC
>CAYRNG010000337.1:0-15003 GCA_964425395.1 uncultured Candidatus Kuenenia sp.
GGCCGCGGCACGGCGGCGATCGGGATGATCCCGCCGCTGCGGGCCCGGAAGTCGTTTTGAGTGACCGACCCGTTCGGCACCGGGCCGGCGTAGTCGAAGGGGTTGGGGCAGATCGTACAGCCGCTCGCCAGGGCCACGAGCAGCAGGGCCGGGAGCAGGCGGGCAGCGACGGGGCGGGCGGCGGGCACGGGCGGTCTCCAGGCAACCGGGCCGCCGTGGGGCCGGCCCCCCGGCCAGCCCCACGGCGGTTCCGAATGGAATCAGCGGCTGTTCCCCCCCGCCAAGACCCGGAAGAATTGATCGGACCGGCAGGGTCGGAATCTTCAGCAAATCCGGGCAGCAGCGAAAAGGGGACAGTCCCCTGCGGGCGGAAGGGGAAAGGGGACAGTCCCCGGCCGGCGGCAATCAGGGGACTGTCCCCGCTTCGGGGACTGTCCCCTTTTTTTTTGCCTACAGCTCGACGCCCATCCGGCCCATCAAGACCTTCATGTCCTCCCAGACATCCCGCTTGGCGGCCGGATTCCGGAGCAGGTAGGACGGGTGGTAGGTGCAGATCACCTGGGCCGTGCCGTGGCTGAACCAGCGGCCGCGGAGCTTGCCGATCGGTTCCTCCGTCTCGAGCAGGGCCCGGGCGGCCGAGGTCCCCAGGCAGCAGATGAACTCGGGGCGGATGATCTCCAGCTGCCGCTCGAAGTAGCCGCGGCAGTTGGCGACCTCGTCGGGCTGCGGGGGCCGGTTGCCCGGCGGCCGGCACTTGAGAACGTTCATGATGTAGACATCCTCACGGGTCAGCCGGCAGGCCTCGATGATCTTGGTGAGCAGCTGCCCGGCCCGGCCCACGAAGGGCACGCCGCTGGCGTCCTCGTCGGCCCCCGGCGCCTCGCCGAAGAACACCAGCCGGGCGTCGGGCCGGCCCGTCCCAAAAACCGTCTGGGTGCGGTCGGCGGCCAGCTGGGGGCAGTGGGTGCAGCCGGCCACTTCCTCCCGGAGCACGGCCAGCGCGGCCGCCGGATCGCCGGCCGGCCGCTCGACAGGCTGCCGCTCAGCAGCCTGCCGCCCGCCCGCTCCGCCGGGGGCAGCCCGCTCACCGCTTGCCGGCGGCCGGCTCCGAGGCAGCTGCAAGACACCGGCCCGGGCCAGGCTCTCGGCCCGCTGCCAGACCCCGCGAGCCTCCCGAGCATCCATGCCGATGGATCCTCTCCAACTACAGCGCCCGCCGGTGCCGCTTCGGGCCGCGGCCCTTGCCGAGAAGCGACTTGGCTGCCGGCTTGGGTGGCTCGGCCACCGCCGGCTCTCCGCCCGCCCGCTCGGCAGCGGCCCGGTCGAAGCCGCCGGTGGGCACCTGCTCCACCGGCGCCGGGGCCGGCCGGCGGTCGAAGGCCTCGAAGCCGGCGATCTCGTCTCGCTGGAGCAGCCGCTCGATCCGGATCTCGATCCGGGTCAGCTGCGGCCCCTCCTCCGGGCTCACGAACGTGAAGGCGATCCCCTCGCGGCCCATCCGGCCCGTGCGGCCGACCCGGTGGACGTAGTCGTCGCAGAACTCGGGGATGTCGTAATTGATGATGTGCGAGACGCTCGAGACGTCGATCCCGCGGCCCACCACGTCGGTGGCCACGAGGATCTTGACCCGCCCCTCGCGAAACTGCCGCATCACCCGATCGCGGACATTCTGAGCCAGGTCGCCGTGGATGCAGGCCACCTCGCCGCCCCCGGCCTCGTCCTGATCATCGTGATCCCGGGCCGGCTCACGCTCGCGGCCCCGGCCCCGATCGCGATCCCGGTCGCGGCGGCCCCGGCCGCCCCGGGCCAGCCGGCGGGAGAGCCTCTCGAAGATCTTGTCGGTGCCCCGCTTCGTGCGGCAGAACACGATCACCTGCCGGGGCTGCTCCCGCTCGAGAAGCTTCTCCAAGAGCTCGAACTTGCGGGTCGGGTCGACCGTGAAGTAGCGCTGCTCGATCGTCTCGACCGCCAACTCGTTGACGGAGAAGTCCATGATCTCCGGATCCCGCATGTAGCGGGTGGCGAGTTTCTGGACGGGGGGGGGCACGGTGGCCGAGAGGAGAAGCGTCTGCCGGCTGTCGGGGCAGCGGCGGAGGATCTTCTCGATGTCGGGCCGGAAGCCGATGTCGAGCATCCGGTCGGCCTCGTCGAGGGTGACGATCTCGAGGGCATCGAACCGGAGCGTGCCGCGGCTCATGTGGTCGAGCACCCGGCCCGGCGTGCCGACGACCACCGCGGGATGCTTGGCCAGCTTGTCGATCTGCCCCTTGAGGGGCTTGCCGCCGTAGACGGCCACGCAGTGGATGCCCGAGCCGTGGGCCAGCTTCTCGAACTCGTCCTTCACCTGGACGGCGAGCTCGCGGGTGGGCACGAGCACCAGAGCCCGAGGGCCGCCCCCGCGGCCGGGTTTCGAGACCGCCTCCAGGATCGGGAGCACGAACGAGGCCGTCTTGCCGGTGCCGGTGCGGGCCTGACCGAGCACGTCCACGCCGGCGATGGCCCGCGGGATCAGCCCGGCTTGGACGGGGGTAGGAATCTCATAGCCGGCGCGATCGACGGCGGCGAGCGTCGCCGCGGAGAGCCCCAGGGAGCGGAAGTCGCCCTCGGCCATGTCGGCCTCCCGCCGGGGTGCGGGGGGACGGCCATTGCCCGCGGGGGCCGGCCGGTGGCTGGCGACCGGGCCCGATTCCTCCGGGCGGCCGCCGCTGTGATCCATGAACACTCGTGATCCTCTGAGGTCTGTTGAAAAGGTCGATAGGCTTGGCCGCGGGGCGTCCTACCGCGACACAGGAAACCTTACCACGGCCTGAAGAAAGGGGACAGTCCCCGAACGGGGACAGTCCCCAGGGGGCCTGAAGAAAGGGGACAGTCCCCGAAGCGGGGACAGTCCCCAGGGGGCCTGAAGAAAGGGGACAGTCCCCGAACGGGGACAGTCCCCAGGGGGCAGGAAGAAAGGGGACAGTCCCCGAACGGGGACAGTCCCCAGGGGGCAGGACGAAAGGGGACAGTCCCCGAAGCGGGGACAGTCCCCGAGGGGGGGCTCAGCGGTCGAAGAACCGCTTGATCGCCCAGACCGTCGCCGCCCGTCCCGCCCGGGCGATCGAGCGGGTCAGGGGGATCCGCTTCGGGCAGACCGCCACGCAGTTCTGGGCGTTGCCGCACATCTGAAGCCCCCCCTTGCCGGTCAGGGCCTCGAGCCGCTCGTCGGCGATCATCCCGCCGGTGGGATGCGAGTTGAAGAGCATCGCCTGGCTGATGGCATGAGCCCCCACGAAGCCCGCGTCGAAGGCCTCCCGGCGGCGGGCCTCAAAGTCGGCATCCGACTCGCCGTCCTTCCGCTCGAGTTCGATCTTGGTGAACTGCGGGCAGGCCTCCAGGCAGCAGCCGCAGGAGATGCACTCCGCGAGCGGGTAGGCGTCCTGCTGCTGCTCGGGTGAGATCCGCGGGCCGGGGCCGTGGTCGTAGGAATCGTCCACCGGCACCCACGCCTTGACCCGCTCCAGCGCCCGGAACAGCCGCCGCCGGTCGACGACCAGGTCGCGGACCACGGGAAACTTCGACATCGGCCTCAGCTCGATCTCGCCCTCCTCGGCCAGGAGCTTGTCCACCAGGGCCGAACAGGCCATCCGGGTGCGGCCGTTGATGAGCATCGTGCAGGAGCCGCAGACCTCCTCTAGGCAGGCGCAGTCCCAGGTCACCGGGGCTACCCGCCGGCCGTCGGCCGTGCGGGCCTGGGCGGCGATCTTCTGGAGGACGCTGATCACGTTCATGTTGGGCTCGTAGGGCACCTCGAACCGCTCCCAGTAGCTCTCCCCGCCGGCCACGTCCTGCCGCAGCACCCGGACCCGCACCTGGCGGGCCGCCTGGCCGGCATGGCCGTTGCCCGTCGCATGACCGTTGCCTCCGGTCGGATGACCGGCATGCCCCGCATGCCCATTCGAGTCGATCGCCTTGATCATCGCCTTCTCCTTCTCGGACTGGTTGTCAGGTGCCCGCCGCCACCGGCTCGGCGGCCGCCTGCCGCTCCTTCCAGACCTCCTCGATCACCTCGCCGCCGACGAGCCCGTAGAGCCGCGGCCGGGGGGTGATCAGCGAGGTATCGACGTCCTGGTAGCTGATCTCGGGATGGCCGTCGGGGCCGTGGGCCGCGACGGTGGTCTTGAGCCACTTGCGGGTGTTCTCCTCGAACCGGTCGCACCACCGCTCCGCCTCGGCCCGCTTCTCGACCGGGTCGGTGGCGGCGATCCCGGGCATGGCGAACTCCGGCTTGAAGTGGGCTCCCCGGCATTCGTCCCGGAGGAGAGCCCCCTTGAGGATCAGCTTGGCCACCGGGAACATGTCGCCGAGGGCCTTGGTGAAGACCACGTTTTGGTTGGTCCAGTTGCCGGTGTCCGAGACGGCACACCGCCGCCACCGCTCCTCCATCCGGCAGGCGTCGTCGTAGGCCTGGGCGAGCTGGTCGTTCCGCCGCACCACGGTGGCCACCCGGGTCATCAGGTTGCCGAGCTCCTGATGGAGGGCGTAGGGGTTTTCGTCGCCCGCCGTCCGGGCCAGGAGCTCGCGGTGCCGTTCCTCCTGCCGCCGCAACTCGGCCTCGAACAGGCCGCTCGAGTCGCCGCCGGCCGCCCCGCGGGCGGCCGCCAGGGTGGGGGCCACGAACAGGCCGGTGAAGATGCACGACAACAGCGAATTGGCCCCCAGCCGGTTGGCCCCGTGATACTGGTAGTCGCACTCGCCGATCGCATACAGGCCGGGGATGTTGGTCTGCTGGTTGCGGGGCGAGCCCTCCACCATCCCGCCATCCGTGCTCCGCTCGTAGTCCACCCACAGGCCGCCCATCGAGTAATGGACGGCGGGGAAGATCTTCATCGGCATCGACCGGGGATCGACCCCCTGGAACTTCTCGTAGATCTCCAGGATGCCCCCCAGCTTGCGGTTGAGGGTCTCGCGGGGGATGTGGGTCAGGTCGAGGTAGACGCAGAGCTTGTCCTGCTCGACCGATAGCCCCTCGGTGGTGCAGATGTCGAAGATCTCCCGCGTGGCGATGTCGCGGGGCACGAGGTTGCCGTACTTGGGATACCGCTCCTCGAGAAAATAAGAGCGCTCGGCCTCGGGAATGTCCCGCGGGTCGCGGGGATCCTGGGGCGTCCGCGGCACCCAGACCCGGCCTCCCTCGCCGCGGGCGCTCTCGCTCATCAGCCGGAGCTTGTCGGCCCCGGGGATCGCCGTGGGATGCACCTGGATGAACTCGCCGTTGCCATACCAGGCGCCGGCCTGATAGGCCCGGCTGACGGCGCTGCCGTTGCAGACCATCGACATCGTGCTCCGGCCGTAGATCAGGCCGTTGCCCCCCGTGGCCAGGACCACGGCATCGGCCGGGAAGGCCCGGAACTCCATCGTGACCAAATCCTGGCAGATCGCCCCCCGGCAGCGGCCGGCGTCGTCGAGAACGGGGGCCAGGAAGTCCCAGAACTCCCACTTCTTGACGAGCCCTTCCACCTCCCGGCGGCGGACCTGCTCGTCGAGGGCGTAGAGCAGCTGCTGGCCGGTGGTGGCCCCGGCGAAGCTCGTCCGCTTGTAGAGCGTGCCGCCGAACCGCCGCTGGTCGCGGAAGCCCTCGGTGGTGCGGTTGAAGGGCACGCCGAGGCGATCCATCAGATCGACCACCCGCGGCCCCCAGTCGGCCATCTCCTTGACCGGCGGCTGGTGCTGGAGAAAGTCGCCGCCGTAGACGGTGTCGTCGAAGTGCTTCCACTCGTTGTCGCCCTGCTGGCGGGTCAGGGCATTGACGCTGTTGATCCCGCCCTGGGCGCAGACGCTGTGCGACCGCTTGACCGGCACCAGGCTGACGAGATCGACCCGGACCCCCAGTTCGGCCAGCCGCATCGTGCAGGCCAGCCCCGCCAGGCCACCACCCACCACCAGGATTCTCGGCTCTGCCATCGTGATCACTCCTTCTCGTGGCTGACGGGATGGGTCGCTCCCGGTCCGGGCGGCTGGAGCCGCTCCCGGTTTTCCTCCATCCACCGCTCGGTCGCTCGGGCCTCCTCGATGTCGATCTTCTGGAGCCCGCCCAGGGCTCCCAGGCCGGCCGCCCCGAGCACGAGCCCGACCACCACGCTCAGGGCGTTGGCCCGCTGCATCGCCGCCGGGCTCGTCCAGATGCCCCAGGTGATGCCCAGCGTCCAGAGGCCGTTGGCGAAGTGGAACACCGCCGAGAGCACGCCCACGGCGTAGAGGGCCGTCATCCACAGCGGCCGGAGGGCGACCGCGGCGGAACTGGTGGCGTAGTGGGGATCGAACTGGCCGCCCCCGAGCGGCGTGCCCAGCCAGTGGAGCTGGATCACGTGCCAGAGGATGAACACGAAGGCGATCATCCCGGACACCCGCTGGAGGGTGTAGCGGACGTTGCCGACATACGGATACGAGCTCACGTTCGGCAGGCCGTTGGCGATGATCAAGAACCCGACCACCGCGTGGAACAGCAGCGGCAGAAAGATGAAGGCCACCTCGATCGGCACCAAGAGCGGCCCCAGCGAATGGATCATGTCGACCCGCGACTGGAACGAGGCGGCCCCGCCGAGCACCGAGGCGTTGGTCAGCAGGTGGACGGCCAGGAAGGCGCCGACCGGCATCAGGCCCGCCAGCGAGAACAGGCGGTAGATGAGGAACTGGTGACGTTCCAGGAACGAGGGGGTGTCGCTCACGATCGGTCTCGGGGGGAATCGCGGGGGCCCGGCCCTCCGGGGGGCCGCAGCGGCAGCCTGCGGACCTACGGGAGTATAGATGCCACCGGCCGGGCGACAACGCCGGCCCCGGATTGTGGTTCCGCGGGAGCCGAATTTATACTTCGTGAGAGAGCAGCGAGAGTCGCCGCAGATTCAGTCTGGAGGGCATGCGTGGCGGAGCCGGCGGAAGAATCGGACGAAGCGTCAACTCGGCAACCTGACAGCGACGTCCTGGGCCACCTCCCCGACGGCGTGGCCGTGCTCGACGCGGCGGCCCGGGTTTGCTGGGCCAACGAGCGGTTCGCCGCCTGGTGCGGCCAGGCCCCCCGCGGTTGCGACTTCTCCGCCGCCCTGGGCCTGCCGGCCGACGATCTGGCCGCCTTCCGGGAGTCGATTGCGGCCGGCCGCGAGGCCCAGGCCACTCTCCGCACCGGCGACAACCGCTACTTCGACGTGGCCGCCTCGGCCGCCTTCGCCGCTGCCGATGGTTCGCCCCGCACGGTCGTCACCGTCCGCGACGTGACCCTCACGATCCTCGAGCAGCAGAAGCGGGCGGCCATCCACGTGGCCGGCCAGAATCTCGCCGACCTGGCCCCCGCCGAACTGGCCGACATGACCGTGGCCGAGCGGATCGAGCTGCTCAAGAGCAACATCATCCACTACTCGAAGGACCTCCTCCAGTTCGACGTCGTCGAGATCCGGCTCCTCGACCGGCAGACCGGCCGGCTCGAGCCCCTCCTGGCCGAGGGCATGCAGCCGGAGGCCGAGTCGCGGGTGCTCCACGCCAGCGAGGAGGGCAACGGCGTGACCGGCTACGTGGCCGCCACCGGGGCGAGCTACATGTGCGACGACACCACCAAGGACATCCGCTACCTGGAGGGCTGCAAGGGGGCCAAGAGCTCGATGACGGTGCCCCTCCTGCTCCACGACGAGGTGATCGGCACCTTCAACGTGGAGAGCCCCGAGCCGGGCGGGTTCACCGGCACCGACCTGCAGTTCCTGGAGATCTTCTCCCGGGACGTGGCCGCGGCGCTCAACACCCTCGAGCTCCTGGTCGCCGAGAAGGCCTCGACCGCGGCCGAGAGCATCGAGGCGATCCACGGGGCGGTGGCCCTGCCGGTGGACGACATCCTCAACGACGCGGTCGCCGTCATGGAGCGGTACATCGGCCACGATGCCGACGTGGTCGAGCGGCTCCAGCGGATCCTGCGGAACGCCCGCGACATCAAGCAGGTGATCCAGCGGGTCGGGGAGCAGATGGCTCCCTCCGCCGCCCACGCCCACCGCCGGACGACGGGGCGGCGGCCGGCCCTCGAGGGCCGCCGGATCCTGGTCGTCGATGCCGACGAGCAGGTGCGGGCCGCAGCCCACGCCCTGCTCGAGCGGTCGGGCTGCACGGTCGAGACGGCCCGCGACGGGGGGGAGGCGGTCTCGATGGTCCGGGCGGTCGGCAGCGACGCCTACGACGTGATCATCTCCGACATCCGCCTGCCCGACATGAGCGGCCATCAGTTGCTGCTGCGGCTCCAGGAACTGCTCGACCCCGTGCCCTTGGTGCTGATGACCGGATTCGGCTACGACCCCGGGCACTCGATCGTCAAGGCCCGGCAGGCCGGCATCGACCTCGTGCTCTTCAAGCCCTTCCGGGTCGATCAGCTGCTCGACACGGTCGAGAAGGCGATCAGCCGGCGGCCGGCCGACGCCACCGGCCGATAGCTGCCAAAGGCGGCCTGGCCCGCGCACTGAGGGTGGGCTCGAAGCCGATCGAGCGACCTCGCCCCCCCGCCTTGCCCAGGCTCCGCGGCTTGGTGGCGCTCTGCGGCATCCGACCTGCCCTTGACCCCCTCGGATCGCAGCCGCTACTTCTCCCGCCCCGAGAAGGTCTTTCCGCACAGGATTTCACCCGCATGTCCAGCTCCCGAGCCCCCAGCATCACGATCCCCAGCGGTGGCCAGCAGGTTCTGATCCTGGCCGCCGGGCTGGCCTGCTGGCAGGCAGCAGTTCTTGCCACCGAGGATCTTCCGGCTCCCGACGGCAAGGCGGCCGCTGCCCAGGCCCGGGAAGTGATCCAAGACGCGATCGACAAGGCGGCCACGGCGGGCCGCAGCTCGGGTTCCCTCGCCAAGGCCCCGGCTGACGAGCCGGAGGCCCTGCTCGTGCCCAGGGTCTCGGCGGAGGTGGCCGCCCGGCAGCTCGAGGCCAAGCGGCTGGCCCAGAAGTCGCCGGCCGAGGCCTTCGAACTCCTCGACACGCTGGCTGCGTCGCTCGCGGAGCAGCCCCTGCCCGCCGACACCCGCAGCCAGCTCATGAAGCGGATCGAGCGGACCCGCCGCGACATCGAGGAGGTCACCGGCAAGAGCCGGGCCGAGCTGGCCCTCGACAAGCGGAACGAGGAGATCGAGTCGCAGATCGACCGCGAGCGAGGCCGGCGGGGCGAGGGCGATCAGCGGATCGCCCTCCTGATCGAGGAATACAACACGCTCGTCAACGAGCAGCGATTTCCCGAGGCCGAGGCCGTGGCCAAGAAGGCCGGCCAGCTGGCGCCCGACAACGCGGTCGTCCGGCAGCTCTTGGCCCAGAGCCGGATCATCCGCCGTCTCGATGCCCAGAAGTCGATCGACGCCGGCAGGCAGGGGGGATTCCTTGACGTGGCCGAGGACGTGGAGCGGTCGGGCCGCCCGTTCGCCGGCCCGATCGAGTTTCCGGCCACGAAGGAATGGCAGGACCTCACGAAGAGCCGGGCCGAGCGGCTCGCCGAGGGACGATCGCGGGCCACGGCCGCGGAACTCGCCATCAAGGGCAAGCTCGACGAGAAGGTGAAGCCCTCCTTCCGGGAGCAGCCGCTGGCCGCCGTGCTCGACGCCCTCTCCAAGGAGGCCGGCGTGGCCATCCACCTCGACATGGTGGGGCTCGACCAGGAGGCGGTTCGCAGCGACACGCCCGTCACCCTCTCGCTCGATCAGCCGATTTCGCTCAAGAGCGCGCTCAAGCTCTTGCTCGAGCCGCTCCAGCTTGGCTACGTCGTCCGCGACGAGGTCCTCAAGGTCACCAGCCCGCGGCTGGTGCGCGGGGAGATTTATGCGATCACCTACCCAGTGGCCGACCTCGTGCTGCCGATCCCCAACTTCACCTCCGACGGCCTGGGAATCTCCGGCGCCTTGCGCGATGGCTACCAGCAGGCCGCCCAGCGGAACTCGCTGGCGGTGCAGGTGGGGCCGGCTCCGGCAGGCCTCGGGCCGGCCCTCGGCGGTGCCGACGCCACGCTCAACGCCGGCTCGCTGGCGCAGTTCCAGGGAGGCGGCCCGCCGGCCACTGGCTCGATGCCTTCGATCCCCTTCGGTCCCCCGACAGTCGGCGGTGGCCAGGCCAACTTTCAGCCCTTGATCGACCTGATCCAAAGCACCGTCGCCGCCGACACCTGGGACGCCGTCGGCGGGCAGGGGGCCATCCGCCCCTTCGAAACGAACCTCAGCCTGGTCGTCAGCCAGACCCAGGAGGTCCACGACCAGATCGCCGACCTGCTCGAGCAGCTCCGCCGGCTCCAAGACCTGCAGGTGACGATCGAGGTCCGGTTCATCACGCTGGCCGACACCTTCTTCGAACGGATCGGCGTCGATTTCGACTTCAACATCCAGACCGGCGTCAACCAGCCGCTCAACATGACCGCCATCCCGACACAGGACAACGGCTCCACGTCACCATTTGCACTCGGGATTCCCGCCACGCAGGGCGGCCGGTCGCAGACGATTGGCCTCGACAACTCCGGCAATCCGGGAGTGGCCCTTTCTCCGTTCGCCGACCCCGCTCTGCTTGGCGGCATCGGCGGCCAGCCGGGCATGGGCGGCCAGTTTCAGCCCCGCAACTTCTTCTCGATCCCCTTCCGGCAGAACAGCTTCGGGGCGGCGACGGTGCCCCAGTTGCCTGGCCTGCCCGATCCGGCAGCCTCGGCCGCCAACTTCGGGTTCGCGATCCTGTCCGACATCGAGGCCTACTTCCTGATCCAGGCGGCCCAGGGCAACACCCGCAGCAACGTGATGCAGGCCCCCAAGGTGACCCTCTTCAACGGCCAGCAGGCATTCGTGTCGGACACCCGGCAGCGGCCTTTCGTGACCGCCGTGATCCCGGTGGTGGGCGACTTCTCGGCCGCCCAGCAGCCGGTCATCACCGTGCTCAACGAGGGTACCGCCGTGAACGTCCAGGCAGTCGTCTCCAACGACCGGCGGTTCGTGCGGCTCACGCTCGTTCCCTTCTTCTCCCAGATCGGCCGGGTCGAGGAGTTTCAGTTCGAGGGCTCCCGCTCGACCAAGTCGAAGAGCTCCGACGAGAAGTCGGGCAACGACGTCGAAGGGGCCGGCGTCAACGGCCTGGTCGGCCTCACCACCGGCCAGGCATCCACCCGCGAGCTCGAAATGCAGTCCAACGGCACCACCATCCAGCTGCCCGAGTTTCTGTTCACCACCGTGACCACGACCGTGAGCGTGCCCGACGGCGGCACCGTGCTCCTGGGGGGCATCAAGCGGCTTCGCGAGGGCCGCAACGAGTTCGGCGTGCCAATCCTCTCGAAGATCCCCTACATCAACCGGCTGTTCAAAAACGTCGGCCTGGGCCGGACCACCGACAGCCTGATGCTGATGGTGACTCCGCGGATCATCATCCAGGAGGAGGAGGAGGCGCGGCTCTTGGGAACAGCGACGCCGTGAGAGACTCGAGCGGACGCTTCGCAATCGTGGCCGGAGCAGTCCTCGCCGGCGTGGCCGTGGCTGCCGGAGCCTTCGGCGCCCATGGCCTCAAGGAGATGCTCGCCGCGACCGGCCAGGCTGACAATTGGGAGACCGCCTCCCGCTATGCCCTGGCGCACGCCCTGGGGCTGATCCTGGCCGGCCTTGTGACAAGGCTCCCCGGGGCGCGGGCCGGGCTCGCGGCCGCCGCCGCCGGCTGCTTGCTCGTCGGCACGCTCGTCTTCAGCGGCTGTTTGGCCACTCTGGCCGTGACCGGCATCCGGATCCTGGGCGCGATCGTGCCAATCGGCGGCGTGCTCATGATCGCCGGCTGGGTGCTCCTGGCAGCGGCAGCTGCCGGGATCACACCGCGGAGCTCGTGAGCCGAGGGCGGATCACTCCTCGAACACCTCGTCGCCGGGAGCATCAGCGGCGGGAGCAGCCTCGTCCGCCCCGGCTCCAAACGGATCTCCGCCCACCCGCTCGGCTGGTCCGTCGTCGGCATCCTCCATCTCGGGCTCAGGCTCGGGCTCCAGATCGAGGGCAGGCGGAGGGTTTGGGGTCACCGGCGGAGGAGGATTGATTTCCTCAGCTCCGAACGGGGCCGCCGAATCCCGCTCCAGGACCGCCGGCCGGCGGCGGCGGAGGTAGGTATCCTGCAGTCTTTCAAGATCGGAATACCGCTGCCGTTCGGCCTCGCGGCCGGCCTGGATTCCGGCCATCCGCCCCCGAATGCGATGCCGCTCGAGGGCCAGCCGATCCTGTCCCTGAACCCGCTCGAGCGCCTGGGAGACGGGCCACTGCCCGAACGCGGCAGCCTCCAGGCGGGCGGCCTCCGAGAAGTCGGCCTCGGCCTCATCGATCCGGCCCATGCGGCGGGCGGCAAGCCCCCGGAAGTAGAGGGCCCGCGGATCGAGGCTGCCGGCCGCCACGACCTCGGTGAGGTCGTCGTAGGCCCGCTGATAGTCGCACCCGAAGAAGGCATGCAACCCGCTGCCGAGGGCCCGCTTGACCGCGGCATCTTCAGTGAGCAACAGCGGCTGGGCAGAGGCGACCGGCAGAACGCCCGCCAGGCAGACGGCGACTGCTGCTGCAGGCCGCAAGCTTTTCATCATCTGCCGCACGGGAATGGACTTCATTGCTGCCTCTGCTCGAGAGCCGATCGGGGCCATGGCTGCACCGTGGCATGCTCCCCATATCGGCCAAGTGTAATCCGACCGGCCGCACCGGGACCGATCGGCCGGCACGACCCTCACGACCGGCCCTTAGGCCGGCCGCAGGGTTTGCCCGTCCCCGGCAATCCACCGGGCGGCGGCATGGCGGCGAAAGGTCGGCTCGTCGAGCCAGACGCCGGCTCGGACGAGTTCGAACATCACGGCCTCCTCTGGCCAGCCGGCCGCCGCCAGCAGCTCTTCAAGGGCCTCGGGCGGGCAGCTTCCCTTCAGCTCGCAGGCCGCCAATCGGTCGTTTCGCTCGCTGAGCGTGCCATCGAGCTGCCACTCGCCGGCGGCTGCTCGGCCCCGCCACACGATCGCTCCGTCGGGCTCGACGAACATTCGCGGAAGCCGCTCGAGGGCCGCCAGAGCCGCGTCGAACCCGACCGGAAACGTCGCCTCTCTGACCGGCTGGACAGCCAGCGTGGGCCATGTGCCCCAGGCATCTCCATGAAGCCCGCCCGGGCGAGCAGCCTCCGGCCGGGGATGGAGCGTGGCATGGAAGGCGAGCATGGTCAGCCGCCTTCAATGGCCCGGTCCGACGACACGCTCTCGCGGACCCAGGCCGCGTAGCCCGCCGTGGCCTCCAGCGGCGCGACCACTACTTGCGGCGTCTGGTATTCGTGGCCCGCCAGGATCGCCGCCACGCAGGCGTCGCGGACGGCGGCCGTCGTCTTGCAGACGCACCGCCACTCCTCGGCCGTCGTCAGCTCGCCCTGCCAGGCGTAGGTGCTCCGCAGGGGCCCGTCCACCTGCACGCAGGCGGCCAGCCGCTCCCGGACGAGCCGCTCCCCGCAGGCGGCGGCCGCCGCCGGCGAGCTGAAGGTGGTGCGAATCTCGACGAGCCCCCCTGCGAGGTCAGCTGGAGCGGTTTGGTGTGGCATCACGGCGGGCTCCTCGGGCACACCGCATCATGCCGCATCGACGATAGCCGGACCAGCCGGGGCGAAGCCCACGGCCACCACCGCCGAGCGGAGAACGGGCCGGCCCAGCGACTCCCGCCAGCCGGGGCCGCCCGAGCGGTGCACGACGGCCAGATGCGGCCCGCCGGCATCCCCGAGGCCGGTCGCGCCCCGGATCGGCGGCACATGCCCGAGCACGATCTGGCCCGTGACCGCCAGGCCTGCCGCCAGGATCTCCAGGCCGGCCACGGCCGCCGGGGGCGGGCCTGCATCACGGCTCGAACCTTCCTCGAGCCAGCCGGCCAGGGCATCGACGGCATCGTGCGCGGCGCCGCTCGTCGGCATGTCGCGGCGGGCCGCGGCCCACCAGCCGGCCACGCTGCGGCGCCACGTGCTTTCAAACCGGCTAGTCAGACGGCTGCCGGCAGCCCAGGCCTGCGGCACGCGGCCGATCAGTCCCGGCAGGGCGGCCGGCGAGGCAGCGGCGATCGCCGGCAGCGCGGCCCGCAGGGCGGGCCAGACCAGGCGGTCCTCGCGGATCGCGACCGCAAAGGGCACCACCAGATCGACGGCGATGCTCTCGGCGAGCGTGGGGGGCCGAGGCAGGTCCGCCGCCGGGCCGCCGGAGCAGAGCGGATCGAGGTCGTGACCGTGCCGGATGCTGATGTCGCCGGCCGACCACTCCTCGCCCACGGCGATGCCGAGGCGGCCGGCTTCGCCCGCGGCCTCGCCCAGCCAGGCATCGCGGTCGCCGGCCAGCAGGAAGATGTCGAGCCGAATCCGGCAGGAACGCCGAAGCGACGGCCGGCCGTGGGCGGCGGCGGCGGGCACGGGCAACCCCTGCCGCCGCCACCGCCGGAGCGTCTGCAGGGCCGGCCGGGCTGCCCGGAGGGCGGCGGCGAGCGACCGGGCCCGGGCCGCATCCGCCCGACGGCCCGCCTGCCAGGGCCGCTCCTTCCCTGACCAGACGTCACTGACGAGCAGTTCGAGGGTGTCGCCGGCCAGCACCAGGCCGACCGACTCGACGGGCTGGTAACGGCCGTCGCGGCCCCAGCCGGCCCGCACTGCCGCCCTGCGCAGGGTGACCAACCAGCCGGTCGCCGCCGCTGCCCGCGGGGGCACGAGCGAGCCGTCCGACAACCGCCAATTCGAGGTGACCGCGAGCATACCTTCCCCCGTCAGGGAGGTCGGCCCGCGACGCCGGGGCGGATGAGCCGAGGTTTCCCAGCCCGCGCGACCGGAACCTGTGCTGCGGGCGAGAGGCGTTCGAGTCGGTCGGTCCGCTCTCCACCGCAACGCACCGTCCCCTGGCTGGCGCCAGGGGTTTCTATGTGCCCCACCCACCGCAAGCCCGGGGACCTCATCGAAACCCCGGCCGCAAGCCCGGGGACCCAATAGAAACCCCGGGCGCAAGCCCGGGGACCTCATCGAAACCCCGGCC
>CAYRNG010000338.1:0-14160 GCA_964425395.1 uncultured Candidatus Kuenenia sp.
CCCGAACCGCTTCCGCACGTCGGCGAGCACCTTGCGGATGTCGGCCGGCAGGGGGCTCGTGAACGTCAGCTCGGCACCGGTCTCCGGATGCACAATTCCCAGCTCCGCCGCATGGAGCATCACCCGTCTGGCGCCCGACTCGTCTTTCCCGATGCCTTTGCGTGTTGGTGTATAGACCCGCTCCCCGCACACCGGATGGCCGCTCTCCGACATGTGGATCCGGATCTGGTGGGTGCGGCCCGTTTCCAGACGACACTCCACGAGCGTGTAGGCGTCGCCGAAGTGCTCGACCGGCGTGACGTGGGTCACGGCCAGCTTGCCCTCCTCGCCCTCGCCCGAGCCGCGGCGGCCGTCCCCCCGGTCGCGGACGAGCCGCGACCGCATCGTGCCGGCGCCCACCCGACCCACCACCAGGGCCAGGTAGCGGCGTTGGGTGGTGTGGAGCCGGAACTGCTCGGCCAGGATCCGGGCCGCCGGCACGGTCCGGGCAAAGGCCACCAGGCCGCTGGTCTCGCGATCGATCCGATGAACGGCCCGGACCGGCTGCACCCGGCGGCGGGCCGGCGCAGGACCGCGGCCCGGCCGTCCCTTGCCCGCCGGCCGCTCCCGGCCGGCCCCCGCCTGCCGGGCCCGGATCGCCTCGGGCACCAGCTCCTCGAGGGTCGGCTGGATCTGCCGGCGGCGGGCCGGCCAGGCCCGCTCCTCGTGATGCCGGGTGGTCGTCACCCCGGCGGGCTTGTCCACCACCACCACGTCGTCGTCGAGGTGCACGATTCGCACGTCCCGCGGACCCGGCGGCTTGGCCGCGGCCGTCTCCAGGAGCTTGACGACCTCCCCCTCCTTGAGGCGGCGGCCCACGTCGGTGGCCACGTTGCCGTGGACCAGCACCTGCCGGCCGCGGACGAGCTTCTGGACCCGCGACCAGCTCGCCCCGCCGAGCTGCTCCCGGAGAAAGGCGGCCAGCGTGCTGCCGGCGGCGGCCGAGGTGACGTGAAAGACGGTGCCGGGAGGGGGTTTCATGCCGCTCTGCTTGACCAGTTTTCCCGCGGTTTTACACTCTGAGGGGAGGTCGTGCACCAAAAGCCTCCACGTTTTTCAGGCATTTGTGGAGGTTTGCGGCCGTGCCCGGCACCTGTGTCATCGGACTGCAATGGGGTGACGAGGCCAAGGGCAAACTCGTCGACATTCTCACCGGCGAGCACGACATCGTCGTTCGCTACGCCGGCGGGGCCAACGCCGGCCATACGGTCGTCTCCGGCGGCCAGACCTGGAAGCTCTCGCTGATCCCCAGCGGGATCCTCCGCGATCGCGTGGACTGCGTCGTGACCGGGGGCGTGGTGATCGATCCGGCCAGTGCCATCCGCGAGATCGACGGCCTCGAGGGCCGGGGCGTGACCGTGGCCGGCAAGCTCAAGATCAGCGACCGGGCCCACGTCGTCTTCCCCTGGCACCTGGCCGAAGACCGGCTCCTCGACTCGAGCCTCTCCGGGGGTGGCTCGATCGGCACCACCGGCCGCGGGATCGGCCCCTGCTACCGCGACAAGGTGGGCCGGGCCCTGGCGATCCGGCTCGGCGACCTCTACAGCGGCGGCCTCCGCGAGCGGATCGAGCACGTGGCGGCCTTTAAGAGCCGGCTGCTCACCTCCTGGCAGCGGCCCGGCGACGACGAGGCCGCCCCGCTCGACGCCGCGGCGATCCACCGGCAATACGCCGCCTACGCCGAGCGGCTCCGGCCATTCGTGGCCGACACCACCGCCTTCCTGCTCGACGCGGCCGAGGGGGGCCGGCGGATCCTGTTCGAGGGCGCCCAAGGGGCCCTGCTCGACATCGACCACGGCACCTTCCCCTACGTGACCAGCAGCAACTCCTCCGGCCTGGGCGTGGCGGCCGGCTCGGGCGTGCCGAGCCGCTGGACCGACCGCGTGATCGGGGTCGTGAAGGCCTACTCGACGCGGGTCGGCGGCGGCCCGCTGCCCACCGAGCAGGACAACCCCGCCGGCCACCACCTCCGCGAGCGGGGCCGCGAGTATGGCACCGTCACCGGGCGGCCCCGCCGCTGCGGCTGGTTCGACGCGGTGGCCGCCCGTTACACGGCTCGGCTCTCGGGCGTGGACGAGCTGGCCGTGATGCTGCTCGACGTGCTCGGCGGGCTCGACGAACTCAAGATCTGCTCGGCCTATGAGATCGACGGCCGGCGGGTGACGCAGTTTCCCGGGCAGATCGGCGAGCTCGAGCGGGCGGTGCCGGTCTACGAGACCTTCCCGGGCTGGAGCGAAGACCTGGCCGGCGTCCGCCGCCAGGCCGACCTGCCCGCCGCGGCCCGGGCTTATCTCTCCGCGATCGGCGAATTGCTCGGCCGGCCGGTGGCGGTCGTCTCGGTCGGGCCCGACCGCGAGCAGACGATTTTTTGCGACTCTCCCTTCCCGCAGCAACAAGCATGGCACCGACCCCAGCCGAGTCCCGCGGCGGGAGCCTGACGGCCGGGCCCCCCCGGCCGACCGCCGCCCCGACTGCCGCGGCCGCCGGCCCGCGGCCCGGGCTGCCGCGGCACGTGGCCATCATCATGGACGGCAACGGCCGCTGGGCCCAGCGGCAGGGGCTGCCCCGGATCGAGGGGCACCGCCGGGGCGTGACGAGCGTCCGCCGGATCACCGAGCACTGCGTGCGGCAGGGGATCGAGCAGCTCACGCTCTACTGCCTGTCGAGCGAGAACTGGCGGCGGCCGCCGGCCGAGCTCGAGTTTCTGATGGAGCTTTTGGCCCACTACATGGTGGAGGAGCGGGACCTGCTGATGCGGCAGCGGGTGCAGGTCTCGGTGATCGGCAGCCGGTCCGGGCTGCCGGCCGCCACGCTGGCCGAGCTCGACAAGACGGTCGAATGCTGCAGGGCGAACGACGGGATGCGGCTCTGCCTGGCCGTCAACTACGGCTCCCGGGGCGAGATCGCGGCGGCAGCCCGCCGGCTGGCCCGCGAGGCGGCCGCCGGCCGGCTCGACCCCGAGGCGATCGACGAGGAGGCCTTCGCCGCCCGGCTCGACACGGCCGGGATGCCCGATCCCGACCTCCTGATCCGGACCGCCGGCGAGATGCGGGTGAGCAATTTTCTGCTCTGGCAAATCAGCTATGCGGAGCTCTGGGTCACGCCGGTGGCCTGGCCGGAATTCGCCGAGGAGCACCTCGACGAGGCCTTCGCCGCCTTCGCCGCCCGCGACCGGCGGTTCGGGGGGCTGGCCCAGTCGTGACCGACCTGCCCGCTTCGTCGTCGCCCTCCGGCTCGCTGCCGCAGCGGACCCTCGTTGGCCTGATCGTGGCCGGCGGCTTCGCGGCCCTCTGCTGGGCCGACGCCACCGCCGCGTTCGCCGCCGAGCCGGGCTGGTGGCTGGCCCCGCTGGCCGTGGCGATCGCCGCCGGCGGAGCGGGCGAGGTGGTGCGGATGGCGGCCGCCCGGGGGCTCGGGGTCAGGCCACTGCTCGTGCCGGTGGCCGCCGGCCTGCTCACGCTCGTGCCGCTCGTGTCCGCCTGGCTGCGGCCGGCCGAAGCCGGCTGGAGCACCGCCTGGCTGGCAGCGGCCACGGCCGGCACGGCGATCCTCCTGGCGGTGGCCGAGATCCTGACCTACCGGCCGGCTGCCGGTGCGCTTCCCCGCCTCGTGGCCGGCTTCGCGACGGCGGCGGCGATCGGCCTGCCGCTGGGCCTGCTGCTCGACCTCCGGCTGCGGTCGGCGGCCTGGGGCGGCCCGGGGCTTTTACCGCTGGCGAGCATGCTGGCGGTGGTCAAGGGGGGCGACATCGCGGCCTATCTCGTGGGCTCGCGGATCGGCCGCCACCGGATGGCTCCCGCGCTCAGCCCGGGCAAGACCTGGGAGGGGGCGGCCGCGTCGCTCGCCGCCTCGCTGGCGGTGGCCTGGGGCGTGCTTGCGGCCCCGGGCTGGGCCGACGGCTGGCAGCCCTGGGGCGGCTGGCCGGTCTACGGCCTCGTGCTCGGCGTGGCCGGCATGCTCGGCGACCTGGCCGAGTCGCTCGTCAAGCGGGAGCTCGGGGCCAAGGATTCCGGCCGCTCGCTGGCCGCGCTGGGCGGCTTCCTCGACCTGGCCGACGCCGTCCTGTTCGCGGCCCCGGTGGCCTGGATGCTTTGGATGCTGGGCGGCCCGCCCGCCTGACTGGCGGCCAAAATCGGGCGGAGGAACTGCGTTCGGCCGGGCCCGCACGGCGGAGCAGAGTCTTGAGCTATAGTAAGGCTGAGGCGATTTTCATCCCGTCCCCCGAACACCGCCGGCCCCAGAACGCCGCTGCGGGATTCGATGGCTCGCTCCACACTCGCGGTGGTCGATACGAAGCGGCTTGGCGCGATCTTCGGGCCCCGGGACTGCCACCTCCGCAGGATCCGCGAGGTGCTCGGCGTGGGCGTCTCGGCCCGCGGCGACGCGATCCACATCGAGGGGGAGGAGCCGGCGGTCGGGCAGGCCACCGAACTCTTCGAGGCGCTCGAGCGGATCGCCCGCGACACCGGGGGCGTGACGAGCGGCGAGGTCGAGCGGCTGCTGGCGATCGCCCGCGGCGAGACGCCGGCCGTGCGGCACGAGCCGATCGAGGTGGAGCGGCCCGGCGGCCAGCTCGTGCCCCGCTCGCCGGGGCAGGCCGCCTACGTGCGGGCGATCCGCGAGCATGACGTCGTGCTCTGCACCGGGCCGGCCGGCAGCGGCAAGACCTTCCTGGCGGTGGCCCTGGCCGTGGCCGCGCTGCGGGCCGAGCAGGTTCGCAAGATCGTGCTCGTCCGGCCGGCCGTCGAGGCGGGGGAGAGCCTCGGCTATCTGCCGGGCGATCTCCAGGCCAAGATCAATCCCTACCTCCGGCCGCTGATGGACGCGCTCCGGGAGATGATGGACTACGAGCACCTCAAGCGGCTCACCGAGCAGGACATCGTGGAGATGATCCCGCTGGCCTACATGCGGGGCCGGACGCTCAACAACGCCTTCATCATTCTCGACGAGGCCCAGAACACGACCATCGCCCAGATGAAGATGTTTCTGACTCGCCTGGGGATCGGCTCCAAGATGGTGATCTCCGGCGACACCACCCAGATCGATCTGCCGCCCGACCGGGCCAGCGGCCTGGTCGATGCGATGCGGCGGCTGGAGGGGGTGGCCGGCTTCGGCCGCGTCTCGCTCACCGCGGTGGACATCGTCCGCCATCCGCTCGTCCAGCGGATCGTCGAGGCCTACGAACGGTAACCCGATGCCCCTCGGCTCTCCGCTCTCCCGTCGTCGCAGCCGCCGTCAGGCCTCGCTGGAGCTGCCCCATGGCTTCTGGGGCATGCTCGCCGAGCGGATCGCCCGGCCCGACATCCTCCTCCGGGTGGGCCTCTGCCTGGCGGCGGCCCTGGTGCTCCTCGTGCTCCTCCAGGGCTGGGCGGAGCCCTTTGGCTACCGGCTCGGCTCGGTGCCGGTGCACGGCGTCGTCTCCCGGGTGCCCTTCGATAAGCCCGACCCCGATGCCACCCGGCTGGCCCGGGAGCGGGCCGCCGCCCGGGTGCGGGTGGTCTACACGCAGGACAAGGCCCCGATCGTGCGACTCCGCGACGGCCTCAAGAACCGGGCCGCCGAGATCGCCGCCGCCGAGTCGCTCGCCGCCGTGCCCCGCGAGGCCTGGGCGGAACTGGCCCCCGAGGCGTCGGCCGTGCTCGAGCACGTGCCCCCGCCTGCGACCGCTCCGGTGGCCCCCGAGCCCCCCGACCTTGAGGACGCGGCCCGGGAGGCGACTCCCAAGGCCGAGCAGCCGGCCAAGCCCGCCAAGCCGGCCCAGGCTCCCCCCGCGAAGCAGCCCCCGGCCGATCTGGCGGCCCAGGTCGCGGCGGCCGAGCAGGTCTTCCAGCGGTTCCGCGGCCGGATCGACACCAAGGAGAAGCTCCTGCTCTTCGAGAAGGGGATCGATCTGGCCTTTCAGGATCTGGAGGCCAACGGCGTGCTCGAGAAGATCCAGCACACCTTCGACGAGGGCAGCCAGAACGAGATCGACGTCCATCCGCTTGGCAATCCCGCCGAGACCGTCCGGGTGCAGGTGCCGCAGGTGCTGCTCGTCGAGGCCAAGGCCCGGCTCCGCACCCGGCTCACCGAAGAGATCGGCGAGGGGCCGTTTCTCGACCGGATCGTGGCCTGGATCGAGCCCCGCCTCTCGGGCACGCTCGAGATCGACCGCGAGGCCACCGCCCGGGCCAAGCAAGAGGCGGCCGACCGCACGCCGGCCCAGTTCATCTCTTACCAGCGGGGCAGCCTGCTGGCGGAGGCGAGCGTGCCGGTCACGCCCGACGCTCTCGTGCTGCTCCGGCGGGAGCACGACGAGTTCGTCCGCCAGCAGCATTCCCGGGAGGGGCTGGTGCGGGCTCTGGCGATGCTCGGGCTGTTCGGGGCCCTGTTCACCCTCTCGGCCTTCTACATCCACCTCAACCACCGCGACCTGCTGGCCGACCTGGGGCACGTCGTCACCCTGCTCGGCTTCTCGGTGGTCACGGTCGTGATCTGCATCCTGGCCGCGGCCGACGGCTGGCAGGCGCAGGTGGTGCCGCTGTTGTTGTTTGCGATGACGATGGCGATTGCCTACGACGAAGATCTGGCCCTCCTCCTGGCCGCCGAGGTGGCCCTGGTGGTCGTCCTCGGCCTGGGCCGGGGCCTGCCCGACTACATCACCCTGGTCGCCGCCGCGGCCGCGATGGTGTTTTGGATGGGCCGGATCCGGAGCCGCAGCAAGCTGATCTATGTGGGCCTCTGGGCGGGGGCCGTGGCGATGCTCACCCAGGTGGGGGCGAATCTGCTCACCGACCGCCCCTTCGACCTGCAGATGATCTACGAGGCCGGCCGGACCGGCACCTGGACGCTGTTGGCCGGATTCCTGATGACGGGCCTATTGCCCTTCGTGGAGCGGTCGTTCGGGGTGCTCACCGACCTGAGCCTGCTCGAGGTGGGCGACGTGGCCCACCCGCTCCTCCAGGAGCTCGTCCGCCGGGCTCCCGGCACCTACAACCACTCGATCAACGTGGCCAGCCTGGCCGAGGCGGCCGCCGAGTCGATCGGGGCCCGCGGGCTGCTCGTCCGGGTGGGGGCCTACTTCCACGACATCGGCAAGATGCTCAAGCCCTCCTACTTCGTCGAGAACCAGGGGCAGGAGAACCGCCACGAGTCGCTGGTGCCGGCGATGAGCACGCTGATCATCGTGGCTCACGTCAAGGAGGGGGTCGAGCTGGCCCGGCAATACAACCTCCCCCAGCCGATCATCGACCTGATCGCCGAGCATCATGGCACGACCCTGGTGGAGTATTTCTACCGGCGGGCCGCCGAGCGGTCGCAGGCGGATCCCAACGGTGGCGGCCCCGACGAGCAGACCTACCGCTACCCGGGCCCGAAGCCGAGCAGCCGCGAGTCGGCGGTGATGATGCTCGCCGACGCCGCCGAGAGCGCCAGCCGCACGCTCTCCGAGCCGACCCCGGCCCGGATCGCCAGCCTCGTCCACGAACTGGCTCAGAAGCGGCTCAACGACGGCCAGTTCGACGAATGCGGCCTGACCCTCGAGGAGCTCAAGACCGTCGAGCGGAGCCTCGTCAAGAGCCTGACCGCCGTCTACCACGGCCGCGTCAAGTATCCGGATCAGCGGACGGCTTGAGATGCGGGGGGGTTTGGCCGCAGGTTGTAGGCCCGTGCCGTGAGGGGACTGTCCCCGCTTCGGGGACTGTCCCCTTTCCTGCGAATCCGCGTGCCGAAAGGGGGACAGTCCCCGCGGCGGGGACAGTCCCCAGCGAGCGTCCGGCGAGATGGCACGGGCAGCCCCGACCCACGGAAGGGGCTGCCGCCAACTGGCCGGCGGGATAATACAGGCTTTGCCTGCCCGCAGGGTCATCCCGCCGCTACGGGGGCGGCGTCGACTGGCCGGATGCGGTATCGTGCCGGCGGGAGCAGGAGTCCGTACCGTGTCGATCGTCGTCGAGGTCGTCAACCGCCAGCGGGGCGTGCGGGTCGATGCTGCCTGGCTCGAACGGATCGTCCGCCGGGCCGTGGCGGCGGTCGGGCGGGAGGCCGCCGAGCTCACCGTGGTGGTCGTCAATGACCGGGGCATCGCCGAGGTGCACCGCCGCTGGCTGGGGATTCCCGGCCCCACCGACGTGATCACCTTCGACCTCGCGGCGGCCGGGCCGGCCGGCGGGCCGCTTGCCGGCGACATCGTGGCCAGCGCCGAGACGGCCCGGCGGATGGCCCGTGAACTCGGCTGGCAGACCCGGCACGAACTGGCGTATTACGTGGTCCACGGTCTGCTCCATCTGGCCGGGTGCGACGACGGCACTCCCGGCGAACGGCGCAGGATGCGCAGGCAGGAGCGGGCCGTGATGGCGGCCGTCGGCCTGCCCCCGCCCCCCCGGCGGTCGCTGAGACCACCCCATGCCCGCTGACAAGACGCTCGCCCTGGTGATCCGCACGATCCCGTTCGGCGAGACGAGCAGCGTCGTCAGCCTGTTCAGCCGAGAGTTTGGCAAGCTGCGGGCCTTGGCCAAGGGGGCCTGGCGGCCCAAGAGCAGCTTCGACGGCGGCCTTGACCTGCTTTCCACGAGTCAGGTACTCGTCCTCCGCAAATCGTCGGGCGGGCTCGACCTGCTCACCGAGGCCGCGCTGGAGAGCCGGTTCCGCGTCGGCACCAGCCTGGCGGCGGTGCTGGGCGGCCTCCACGTGGCCGAACTGCTCGATGTCCTCACGGCCGATGCCGACCCGCACCCGGAGCTTTTCGATGTGGCACATGCGACCGTGCGGCGGCTTTCCGACTGGCGGGGCGACGAGGAGCCGCTGGCGGCGATCCTGCTCTCAGCGGAGCTGGCGATCCTCCGGCTCGTCGGCCACGCGCCCGAGACGACGGTCTGCGTGGAGTGCCGCGGCCCCTTGCCGGCGACCGGCCGGACCCCCTTCGGCCTCCTCGAAGGAGGCCTGCTCTGCCCGGAATGCCGGCAAGGCCTGCGGGCGGTGGCCTCCCTCTCCGCCGTGGCCCGCGCCGCCCTGGCCGGCCGGCCCGACCCCGAGCCGGCAGCCGCCCGGGAGGCCCGGGCCGTGATCACCAGCTATATCGCCCATCTGATTGGCCGCCCCACCCGGATCGCCGGCCGGCTCCGGGCCCCGGCCCGCCGCCGCACCTCCTGAAGCCACGTCACCGGATCCCCATGCCCCGTCTGCCTCTCGCCGTGTTTCGCTCCTGCCTTGTTGCCGCGGCCGCCGGCTGCCTGGCCCTGGGGGGCTGCGCGAGCATCCAGACGCCGAAGTGGCCCTGGTCGGCAGGCGAGACGCCGCCCGCGGGAGACACCTCCGAGGTGATTTCTTCGGAGCTCGACAGGCAGGCGACCGGCCTCGATGCCTGGAGCACCGACAACGTTCAGCGCCGCTGGAAGAAGATGGTCGGCCGCGGGCCCAACGAGCCGGTGGCCCGGGCCGCCATGCAGGAGGCCGACGCCCTCTTCAAGGCCGGCGACTATGCGGCCGCGGTCCCCAAGTACAAGCGGGTGATCGACCGCTGGCCCGACTCGGCCCTCGAGGAAGACGCCCTCTGGCAGCTGGCCGAGTGCCTGTTTTTCACCGACCGCTACGCCAAGGCGGAAGACACCTACGACGAGATCGTCAAGAGGTATGCCAACACAAAATATCTCGACCGGATCGCCCAGCGGCAGTTCGTGATCGGCCAGTATTGGATGGCGCTCGACGATCGGCATGGGTACTACACGCTGTCCCCCAACCTGTTCGATCGCACCCGTCCCCTGTTCGACACCCGGGGCCGGGCCCTCAAGGCCTTCGATCATGTGCGGATCAACGATCCCCGCGGCCCGCTGGCCGACGACAGCATCATGGCCGAGGCCAACGCCCACTTCCTCCGCCGGCAGTGGCTCGACGCCGACTATTTCTACGGGCTCCTGCGGAGCGAATACCCCGACAGCGACTTCCTGCTCCAGGCCCACCTGCTCGGCCTCCAGGCCAAACTCCAGGCCTACCACGGGCCGGTCTACGACGGGGGCGTGCTCGAGGAGGCCGGGATCCTGGCCGACCAGGTGCTCGTGCAGTTTCCCGACCAACTCAGCCGCGAGGAGGAGGACCGGGTGGAGAAGACCCGGCAGGCGATCGCGGCCCAGCAGGCGGAGCGGCACTGGCGACGGGCGGAGTTCTACGCCAAGGGGAAGCACTACACCTCGGCCCGGATCTACTACGCCCTCGTGGCCCGCGACTATCCCGACACCCAGCTGGCCCAGGCGGCCCGCGAGCGGTATCAGGCGATCAGCGGCCGGGAGGACGTCTCCGACAACCCGTTCCCGATGCTGGCCCGGATCCTGAATCCCGACTCCCTCAAGGAGGCGGAGCTCGACGCGATGGGGGCGGCCGAGCCGCCGATCGCGATCGCCCGGGAGCCCGACGCGGGCGACCAGCCGCCCCGGTTCTGACCCGCCCCGCCCGCCGAGGATGCTCTCCCGTGATCCTGCCTGCCGGCCCGCGGCGTGGTTCCAGAGCCTGGCTGCCGCTCGTGCTGGCCGCCCTGACGGCGACCGGCTGCGCCAGCTATCGGTTCGGCAACAACACCCTCTACGCCACCAACGTCCGCACGATCTACGTGCCGATGTTCGAGGCCGACTCGTTCCGGACCACGCCGGCGATCGACGTCGGGGAGCGGCTCACCGAGGCGGTCTGCAAGGAGATCGAGAAGCGGACCCCCTTCAAGGTCGTGGGCAGCCCGCAGGGGGCCGACAGCGTGCTTACCGGGCGGGTGGTGGCCGACACGAAGCGGATGCTCGTCGAGAGCCCGACCGACCAGTCGCGGATGGTGGAGATGAACTACCAGGTGCTCGTCACCTGGGCCGACCGCGGCGGCACGGTGATCACCACGGGCGACGTGCCCCTCCCGGCGGCCACGGTCGATGTGGGGCAGTCGGCGGCGCTGGTGCCGGAGTTCGGCCGATCGGTGGCCAGCACTCAGCAGGAGTCGATCGTCCGGCTGGCCAAGCAGATCGTGGACCTGATGGAGGAGCCCTGGTAGGGCTCCACTCGGGGACTGTCCCCGCAGGGGACTGTCCCCTTTCGGCTCCCGGGGACTGTCCCCGCAGGGGACTGTCCCCTTTCGGCGTCATGCGGCCCGGTAGACTCTTTGGTGATGTCCGCCCTCCCGCTTCCCACCCACTGGCAGCTCCGCACCCGGCAGCTGGCCCTGCCGCACCCCGCCGGCAGCCTGCGGCGGCCGCTGGTGATGGGGATCGTGAACGTCACGCCCGACAGCTTCTCCGACGGCGGCCGGCATGCCGAGGTCGAGGCGGCCGTGGCCCACGGGCTCTCGCTGGTGGCCGCCGGAGCTGACCTGCTCGACGTGGGGGGGGAGAGCACGCGGCCCTTCGCCGAGCCGGTGGCCGAGGCCGAGGAACTCCGCCGGGTGGCCGAGGTCGTCCGGCGGCTGGCCGCCGAGAGCGGGGTGCCCGTCTCGATCGACACCTCGAAGGCGGCCGTGGCCGCCCGGGCGGTTGAGCTGGGGGCCGAGATCATCAACGACGTGACCGGCCTGGAGGGGGATCCCGAGATGCTGGCCGTGGCCCGGGCCGCGGGCGTGGGCGTGGGCGTGATGCACATGCAGGGCTCGCCCCGCACGATGCAGCTCGATCCCCGCTACGACGACGTCGGGGCCGAGATCCACGCCTACCTGCGGGCCCGCCGGGACGCGGTCGTGGCGGCCGGGATCCCGCTCGAGCGGGTCTGCCTCGATCCGGGCATCGGGTTCGGCAAGACCCACGCCCACAACCTCACGCTCCTCGCCGAGGCCGGCCGGTTCCTCGACCTCGGCTGCCCGATTCTCGTGGGCCACTCCCGCAAGGGCTTCATCGGCAAGACCCTGGAGCGAGCCCTGGGCCGGCCGGCCACCGAGGGCGAGCGAGATGCCGGCACGGCGGGTGCCGCCTGCCGGCTGGCCGCGGCGGGGATCCAGGTCGTGCGGGTCCACGCCGTGGGCCTGGTGCGGGCGGCCCTCGAACTCTTTGTCGCGACGCGGCCTTCACCCGGCTGACCGTCGGTCGTCGTCAGGCCTGGCCGAGGGCCGCCCGGGCCACCGCCACGCACTGCCTGAGCTCGGCGATCGGATCCTGGGGGTTTGCCTCGTACTCGATCGAGAGGGCCCCGTCGGCCGGGAACCTGGCCGCCACGAGCGCCTCCATCACCGCCGGGACATCGAGGTGGCCCTGGCCGAGGATCACCCCCTTGGTCTTGTCCTGCATCTCGGCAAAGTCCTTGAGATGGATCCCGTAGAGCCGCCCCGCGAGCAGCCGGATCACCTCCGTGGGCCGCTCGCCCGAGCGGATGAAGTGGCCCAGGTCGGCGCAGGCCCCGATCCGTTCGTCGTGCGGTTCGACGGCCCGGAGCACGTCGATCACCTTGTTGTAGCGGTGGCGGGGACCATGGTTGTGGATCGCGACCCGGATGTCGAACTCCTTGACCAGCTCGTCGAGGCTGGCGAGGGAGTCGGGGTCGGGATCGGCCGAGATCGTCTTGATCCCTGCCGCCTTGGCAAACTCGAAAATCCGCCGGCTGGCGGCCGCGTCTTTCGAGAACCGGTTCACGCCGTGGGCCGAGATCGTGAGCCCGCGGTTGGCCAGCTTCTGCTTCACGGCGGCGATGGCGGCAGCGTCGGCGGTGATCGGAAACATCCCGGGGTAGAACTCCACCTGCGTGAGCCCCAGATCCCTGGCATGGTCGAGTGCCTCGTCGACCGGGAAGCCGCGGAGGGAGAAGAGCTGGATGCCGAGCGTGAGCGGGAGCGGCTCCCGGGCGGCGGCCAGGCGGGCAATGCTGGTCGAGCCGCAGGCGGCGGCGGTGGCGGCCAGGAACGACCGGCGGGTGGTGAGGGCCATGAGCATGTTCTCCGGAGGTGCTGCCGCGGGCCCGCTCGATCGGGGCTCACTACGGTAAGATACCTTCTCCTTCAACCTGCCGCAGAACTGCCCCATGCCCGCCGCCGCCCCTGCCGCCTCCCTGGCCGCCCACTGCCGGGCCATCGCGGAGCGGGCCCGCCGGGCAGCGATCGACGTGGCGGGGATTCCGGGCGACCGGCGGGCCGCCGCCCTCGTGGCCGCCGCCGGCCGGATTCGGGCCGACGCGGCGGCAATCCTCGCGGCCAACGCCCAGGATGTGGCCGCCGCCCCCGGCTACGGCCTCTCGGCCGCCGCCACCGACCGGCTGGTGCTCGACCCGGCCCGCCTCGAGGCGATCGCGGCCGGGGTCGAGGCGGTAGCCGCCCTGCCCGATCCCGTCGGCGAGGTCCTCGAGGAGACGACCCGGCCCAACGGCCTCGTGATCCGCAAGCAGCGGGTGCCGCTGGGCGTCGTGTTCTTCATCTACGAGTCGCGGCCGAACGTGACTGCCGACGCCGCGGCCGTGGCCCTCGCCGCTGGCAACGCGATCATCCTCCGCGGCGGCAAGGAGGCGGCCCACTCGAGCAGTCGGATCGTGGCCAGCGTGCGGGCCGGGCTCGCCGCGGCGGGCCTGCCGGAAGACTGCGTGCAGCTGGTGGACGTGGCCGACCGGGAGGCGGTGGGGGAGTTTCTCAAGCTCGACGACCTGATCGACCTCGTGATCCCGCGGGGGGGCGAGGGGCTGATCCGCCGAGTCTGCGCCGAGGCCCGGATGCCGGTGCTCAAGCACTTCACCGGCAACTGCCATGTCTACGTCGATCGGGCCGCCGACCTCGCCATGGCCGAGGCGATCACCGTGAACGCCAAGTGCCAGCGGATGGGGGTCTGCAACGCCGCCGAGTCGCTGCTCGTGCACCGCGACGTGGCTGATCGCTTCCTGCCCGCCGTGGCCGCTGCGCTCGCGGCCCGGGGCGTCGAGATCGTGGGCGACGCGGCGACATGCCGGCTCGTGCCGGCGGCCGGCTCCGCCACCGAGGCCGACTGGGGCACCGAGTATCTCGGGCCCAAGATCTCGGTCGCGGTCGTGGACTCGCTCGACGCGGCCATCGACCACATCAACCGCCACGGCTCGCGGCACACCGACGCGATCGTCTCGGCCGACCCGGCCGCCGCCGAGCGGTTCGCCGCCCGCGTCGACACGGCCGTGGCGATGGTCAACGCCAGCACGCGGTTCAACGACGGCGGCGAACTCGGCCTCGGCCGTGTC
>CAYRNG010000339.1:0-4500 GCA_964425395.1 uncultured Candidatus Kuenenia sp.
GGGGGCCTCCCCCCCTCGGCCCCCCCCGCCGGGGGGACTGCCCCCCTTCGGCATCCACGGGCGGTCGAGCCGATCGTTCCGCTCTCCGCCGCAACGCACCGCCAACCACCCCGCACCTCACGTGCCGGGCACCGGCCGGGGGGCGAAGGGGGCCGGCTGCGGGGCTCCTCGGGGAGGCTCGGCTCCTCCCGGCAGTTGCGGGCCCGGGCCGCTGCCGAGCTGGTCGAGATCGAGGTACCGGGCGTCCTCCACCTCGACGCGGTTGAGCTCCCGCCAGTAGAGGATCCGGCCGGCTGAGGCGGTCGACGGCTGGCCGCCCACCTTGAGCTGCCGGAAGAGCTGGGCATCGCTGCGGCCGTCTCCCTCGAAGACGAGCAGGTCCTTGGCCTCGCTCCAGGAGAGGCGGGCGCTGCGGGCGGGGAACGACTCCCCTTCCACCAGCACGTTCCCGCCGGCGGCGAGCTCGAGCGTGCCGCGGGGCTGCCCTGGCAGCGGCGGCGCCTGCCCGACACCGAGCACGTCGGAGGCGATCGTGACGGCCCCGGCCGGGAGGCCGCCGGGGGCATGCGGGTCGAGGGTGTCACCCCAGCCGGCGACCGGGCCCCAGATCGCCTCCACCCGCTGGTGAAACTCCATCTGCCGGCGGTGGATGTTGCCCGAGAGCCCCCGCTGAAAATCGACCCCCAGGTAGGTGAGCCCGGCCGGCCGGCTGGCTGCGGCCACCGGGGTGACGGCCGGACCACCGGGCCCGGCCGGCGGCGTGAAGGCCGGCGGCTGGCCAAGCCGGGTGCTCGTCAGCCGGCCGGGGCCGGTGCCGCTGACGGCGCCGCTGGCCCGCTCGACCACCAGATCGCGGACGAACAGCCGCTCCACCGATTTCTCGCCCGTCTCGGAGACCGTCTCGCTCTCGATCCGCACGCCGCTGCCGCAGGCGATCCGGGCCACTTCCGGCTGCCGGCCGGCCGGCCGGGCCGGCTGCCCGCCGCGGGCGGCCCCGAACTCGAACGGCTCGTCGAACACGACGTCGAGCGAGCCCGACCGCACGACCGTGGTGCCGGCATCGGACACCACGTCTTCGACGAACCGAGCCGTCTGGCCGTCGAAGTCGAGCCGCCCCTTCCAGGTGACGTCGAGCCGGCCGGCATCCCCGGCGGCCGGCGGCGGCGGCCCGCCTCCGGTCAGCGACAGGCCGTCGAGGCCGGGCCCGCCGGCGGGCATCGGCAGCGAGAGCCGGCCGGCGCCGTCCACGGTCACCCGGTTGCGGCCCCGATCGAACTCCACGAGCGGCCCCTCGAGGTCGAGCCCCCGGCCCACCACCGTGGCCGGCTGGCCCGAGACGACCGCCCGGGCATCGAAGGCCGTCGGCCGGGCCAGCTGCAGCTGCTCGCCACGGATCCTCAGGGCCGGCTCGGCCAGGGCCACAGCCCCGGCGGGCTCTTCGTCGAGCTCCACCTGGCCCTCCATCGACATCTCGGTCAGCTCGTGCCCGGCGGGGCCGAGCGTGACCAGGCCGCGGACGAGCGCCGCGGTGGCCGTGATCCGGGCGGCGGGCGGGGCCGCCGGCGGCGGGGGCTCGGCCGCAACGGGCGGCGGGGCAGCCGGCGGTGGAGCAACAGCCGGAGCTGCCGCGGCGGCCGCCGGCGGGGGCTGGGCCGGCGCGGGGGGCGGTGCCACTTCCCGAAACCAGAGCTCCAGCCGGTCGGTGCGGGCCGCCAACTGCTCAGCGCCGACTTCGACCATGCCTCGGGCCAGCATTCGGGCCGGCTTCACGCCGGAGAGATCGGGGCCGGCCGCCGGGTCGCGGGGCGGGCTGCCCGGGGGGGGCGGCACGACGTCGAGCCAGAGGTGCATTTCGGCGGCGGCCAGCCGGCCGCGGGCCTCGACCGCCACGTCGGCATCGCCGGCGATCGAGACGACGTGCCCTTCGCCGTCGGGCCGCATCCGCAGCCACTGCTGCCAGCGGGCCTGGGCCGGCGGCTGGCCGGGCGACGCGACCCGCAGCCAGCCGGGCCCCACGGCCATCAGCGCCCCCGGATCGCCCGGCGGTCCGGGGCAGTAGTCGATCGTGCGGGCCTCCATCTCCGAGCCCCGGGCGACGAGCGAGACCGGCTCCGGCCCGTCGAGGAGGATCCGGCGGGTGGCGATCTCGTAGCCCAGCCGGGCGGCCCGGGCCTCGAGCGCGGCGGATGAACTGCGAGCCACCACCGGAGCCCCCTTGGCCTGGATCTCCGCCGGCTTGAGCGGACCGCGGTGGCCGCCCGGCTCGGCTGCCGCTTCGGCTGCCAGGAGAATGGCAAGCAGATCGCAGGTGATCTGGTCGCTGCCTCCATCGGGCGTCGCCCGCACCACATCGACATGATCGGCGAGGGTGATCACGTTGGCCGAGACGTTGAAGGTCATGCTGCCCCGGCAGCTGACGAGCACCGGCGGGGCCGGCTCGTTCTCGGCCGCCGCCGCAGGGGTCTGCCCGCCGGGAATCAGCCCGCCGGCGAGCCCCTCCAGCCGGATCCGCACGTCGCGATCGAGCCGGATCGAATCGACGCCGCCGATGTTGGGGCCCTGGCCGAGGGAATCGGGCCCGCGGGGGGTGGCCCGGGGGGTGAGCCGGGCATGGAGGCCACGGCCGCTGCCGTGCGAGCGGCCGTGGCGAAACTGCACCGCCTCGCCGGTGCGGATCTCGAGCTCGTCGAGCTCGAGGTCGCGGGTCACGATCTCGACGTCGTCCTCGACGCCCGGGGCCGAGGCCGTGCCCCGGATCGTCACCTGACCGCGGAGGCTGCCCCCCACGAGCCGGGCCAGCCGCCCCTGCCTGAGGTCGAGCGGTTCGTCGAACTCGAGCACCGCCCCCTGGGGAGCCCGCATCACGATCGTGCGGCCGGCCGAGCCCTCGGCCGAGCGGCCCCGATCGGGGAGGACGACGAGCGTGCAGGGCACGAGGTTGACGCGGCCGTCGGGCAGCGACTGGTAGTCCTTGAAGAGGAGCCGCATCTGCCGGCTCTCGAGCACGATCGGGTCATCCCGCTCCCAGGCGCCCGCGGGAAAGATGTCGCCCAGGGCGGCCAGCCGGCGGTCGGCCCGGGCCCGGATGGCGGCCGCCTCCTCGGGCGTCATTTCGATCTCGGCGGCCAGGTCGCGGATCCGCGGCTCCACCACCGGCACGACGGCCAGCCGGTAGAAGCCGGCGGCCGCCAGGACGACGAGGAACACCCGCAGCGTGCGTCCGAGTCGGTGTTCCATCAGGCCGCCGCCTTCCGCTTCAGTTCAGCCCGGCTGGGCGGCGTAGCGGGCGACGATCGCCTCCCAGCTGCCGCGGGCTCGGAGGAGCCGCTCGACCGCCTCCCGCACCGCGCCCCGGCCGCCGGGCAGCTGCGTCACGACCGCCGCCGCCGCCCGGACCTCGCTGCAGGCGTCGGCCACCGCGATCCCCACGCCGGCCCGGGCGATGACCGGCAGGTCGGGGAGGTCGTCGCCGATGAAGGCGGTCTCCTCCCAGGCGAGGCCGGTCTCGGCGAGGATGGCCGCGGTCGAGTCGAGCTTGTCCTCGACCCCCTGCCGGACGATGCCGATCCCGAGCTCGGCTGCCCGCAGCTGCACGACGTGGCTCGACCGTCCGGTCACGATCCCCGTCCGGCCGCCGGCCCGCTGCCAGAGCTTGAGCCCCAGCCCGTCGCGGATATGGAAGGTCTTCGACTCGATCCCCTGGTTGTTCCAGGTGACGCCCCCGTCGGTGAGCACGCCATCGACGTCGAGCAGCAGGAGTTGCACGCGGGCCAGGCGGCGGTCGAGGTCGGCGGCGGAGGGCATGGCGTGCCTGCGGCGGGGAGGGGCGAGGAGCGGGGGAAGGAGGAGAAGAAGGAAGCCGCGGGTGCGTCAGGCGGCCGCCGCCGGGCGGTCCGCCGGCTGGGGCCGGGTGAGCGTTTCGTGGGGCACGAGGCCGACCAGGTCGACGATGTCGAGCAGGCCGACGATCCGGCCATCGGCGGCCACGACGGGCAGCTCGCTGAGCCGGCGGGCCTCGAGGATGGCGACGGCGTCTCGCAGCCGGGTGCCGGCCGGCACGGTCGCGGGCCGGCCGGTCATCACCTGGCCGATCGGGGCGTCGAGCAACTCGTCGTGCCGCCGCTCGAAGAGCCGGGCCAAGTCGCTGTCGGTGAAGATCCCGGCCAGCCGGTCGTCGGCCGCGATCACGAGCACGGCGCCGGAGCGGCGGGCCGGCAGCGGCCGGGCGAAGACCGCCCGCACGGTCTCCTCGGCCCGGGCCAGCCGGCACTCGGCCAGCGGCCGCATCGCGTCTTCGACGAGCATCAGCTGCCGGCCGAGGCTGCCGCCGGGATGCCGGGCGGCGAAGTCTTCGGAGGTGAACCTGCGGAGGCTCGAGGTGACCAGCGCCAACGCGTCGCCGAGGGCGAGCAACAGCGAGGTGCTCGTCGAGGGAGCCAGGCCCAGGCCGCAGGCCTCGCGGACGCTGCCGGTGGCCACGACCACCGTGGCCGCCCGGCC
>CAYRNG010000340.1:0-17654 GCA_964425395.1 uncultured Candidatus Kuenenia sp.
CGAGCACCTTGAGCTCGGGGTCCTTGGCGTGGTCGTAGTCGTGGAGGAAGGTGCGGCCCTCGAGGTCGAGGCCGGCCGTCCGCCAGCGCGGGGCCACGATGAAGCCGGCGTTGCCCGCCAAGGCCCACTCCGGCCGGACCTCCGACCAGTCGCGGCTGCGGCGAAAGATGTCGGCCGAGCTGGCCGCCGGGTTGCTGCCCAGCCGCCGGCTCCGCTCCAGCCGCGTGGCCGCCCCGGCCCGGGCCAGCCAGCCCTGCACGGCGGCGAAGGCATCGGCCTGGGCGGCCGGCATCCCGGCGGTGTCGAAGAATCGGATCTCGTCGGTCGTCGTGACGTGGACAGCCGGCACGAACCAGGTGTCGGCGGGGATCTCGATCCCCCGGCCGGCCAGGCCGGCCCGCACCTCCCGATCATTGAGCAGGGCCGCCGCCACCCGGGCATTGGGCTCGCCCGAGTGGCCGCCGCAGGCCCCGCAGTCGAGGGCGGCCTTGTGGGGATTGTTGACCACCTCGGCGGCGTGGCCGCAGATCGCCACGATCTTGGCGAAGCCGGAGGTCAGGCCGAGGTTGCGGAGCATCCCTTGGGCCAGGTCGAGCTTCCGCTCGAGCGGCAGGCTGTAGGCACCGGCCGCATGGATGTCGGGCCCGAGGGCCGAAATCGGCCGGCCGGCCAGGCCGTCGCCAGAGGCCGGGAGGACGGGCCGCGTCCAGCCTGCCGAGTCGGTGAGCAGCTTGGGCAGGTAGACCAGGCCGAGCGACTCCACGAACGAGAAGCAGGAAGTGGCCGAGGTCTGGAAGGCCTTCCAGATCTTGCGGCCCAGCCGGGTGGTCCCCCGCCGGGCGGCAGCCGCTTCGGTGGTGGCCGCGTCGGTGCCGAGGAGCCGTTCGGGCACCCGGAAGCCGGGCGTGAGCAGCACCGGGCACTGGGCCGGGCCCTTGGCGGAGCCGAGCGGCACCATCTGCAGCGACATCGCGAAGAAGCCGGCGAAGCCGAAGGTCTGCACCTCGCCGTTGATCGCCTCGAGGTGGCGGCGGAAGACCTCCGAGCGGACGTCGATGCAGAACACCATCTGGAGGGTCTTCCGGGCCGTGGCCGCCGGCGGGGTCGCCGAGCTGCTCCGCAGCGTGCTCGTCAGGCTCCGCCGGTAGGCCACCTCGCCGGCCACCTGAAACAGGTAGCGGGCCAGGATCGGCCGCGGCACTGGCACCAGGTCGCTGGTCACGGGGCCGCCGGCCGCACCGCCGGCGGGAGCGTCGGAGCCAGAGCCCAGAGCGGCAGCCTCGGCCGGCTCGCCGGCCGGATAGAGGCTCCCCGGTGAGACCAGCACCTCCGGGTGGCTGGCAGCCAGGGCGACGTCGTAGGCCAGCCGCATCGCCAGCAGGCCGACGACGTGCTCGTCGAAGGTGCCGCTGTCCACCGCCTGCGCCTCCCAGAGGCGATACCGCAGATAGGAGGCCCAGCCGGCCACCGAGAAGAGCTGGCAGAGCATGAAGGCCCGCCAGTGCCGCTCCGGGATGCCGAGCATGTCGAGGAGCGTTGCCACGGCCGCTTCCGGGTCGGCCGGGAGGCGGTCCACGAACGTGCGGAAGTCCTTGATCCCCAGCCAATCCATCCGCCGGCTGAGCCGCGTCTGCTCCCGCCAGGCCTCGTAGAGGGGCAGGTGCCGCCAGGGGCTCGGCCAGGCTGCCTGCCCCTGGTCGTAGTGGGCCGCGCAGAGCCGGGAAATGTCGGTGATGATGTGGCTCGACCAGCTGCTGCCCTGGAGCCGGTCGAGCTGCTCGGCCACGGTCCGAAACCGCCGCTCGGCCTCGGTCGAGGCATGGCCCGTCGCCTCGGCCACGGCCGCGTCCTGGAGGGCGGCGACCAGCGTGGCCAGCGGAATGCCGGCGTACAGATCGGGATACTCCTCCACGCACTGGCGGGCCGCCTGCTCGGCATCGGCCACGGTGATGTCTCCCTTCTCACACCTCGCCAGCAGGTGCCGGGCGGTGGGCAGCATCTCGCAGTTGCGGACGCTTCGCAGCTGGCTGCGGGCATCGAGGAACCGGGCCGCCGAGAGCCCCAGGAACGGGTTCACGGCCACGTAGTCTTCCAGCGGCCAGACCGGCGGCACGATCCCGCTGACGGCGGCGATCGCCTTGGCCACCCGGGCCGCGCGATCAGCGGTGGCCGGAGCGGCCGCGCTGAGCTGCCGAGCGGCGGAGGTGGCGGCGGGGGCAAGCGAGCGGGAGGGGAGCGTCATGGCAAGGATCTCCTGGCAGGGCGGGGGGAAGGAGGGAGGGATCGGTCGGGAGGACAGACTCGCAGCGCAGGGAAATCGAACAGGGAAGCGGAGAGGTCACGGAATCGAGAACCGGAGGCGGCCGCCTCAGGGCACGGGCGTGGTCAGGCCCCAGGCCCGGGCGGTGATCTGCCGGGCCGGCACGTCGCAATAGAAGCCGTTGGCCGCATGCACGTAGAGGGCCCGCACGCTCGGCAGCCGCGACATCCAGGAGGCCGCCACCTGGATGGCAAACACTCCCAGGAAGCCCACGACCACCAGCCCGCTGACGGCCAGGTCCACCGAGGAGGGGGGCAGGCTGTCGCGGGCCACGGCGGAGGAGGCCAGCAGCTTGTCGAAGGCCAGGAAGCCGGCCAGGTAGACGCCGCTGACGATCGCCCCGCCGGCGATGCTTCCCAGGGCCAGCCGCACCGAGCCCGACACGAGGCCGTGCCAGACGAGCGTGGTGATCGCGACCACCATCACGATGCCCAGCACGATGCCGCCGGCCTTGTTCGCCAGATCGATCTGGGCGATGCCGAGGGCCGCGGCGCCGGTGGCCAGGGCGATGCCCAGCGCCACCGGCAGCATCAAGAGGGCCGCCAGGCCGGAGAGGGTCGGCCGGGCGTCGGTCTTGAGGCGGGCCGCCGCGTCGAGCACGCTGCCGGTCGCCAGGAAGGCGTGGGCCTTGTAGAGCGAGTGGGCCACAATGTGCAACAGCGCGGCCGAGAACGCCCCCAGGCCGCACTGGAGCATCATGAAGCCCATCTGGGCGATGGTCGAGAAGGCGAGAGCCCGCTTGATGCTCGTCTGCGAGAGCATCACGAGGCCGCCGAACAGGGCGGTGACGGCCCCTACGACGGCGAGGATGTCGAGAGCCACGTGGGAGAGCGTGACCAGCGGGCTGAGCCGGATCACGAGGAAGCCGCCGGCGTTGATGATTCCCGCATGCATCAGGGCCGAGACGGGCGTGGGCGACTCCATCGTGTCGGGGAGCCAGCTGTGGAAGGGAAACTGCGCCGACTTCGTCATCGCCCCGAGCACGAACAGGATCGCGATCCCGGGCAGGACCGGGTCGAGGGTGCCCCCCGCCGCCCGCAGGGCGTTGGCCTCGGCGAAGATCGTGGAGTAGTCGGTGCTGCCGAAGTGCCAGAAGGTGAGGACCAGGGCGGCCACCAGGAAGGCGTCGCCCAGCCGGCTGATCAGAAACTTCTTGCGGGCCGCCCAGACCGCCCAGGGGCGATCGGGATAGTGGAGGAGCAGCTGGTGGAGGCCGTAGCTCGTCAGCATCCAGGCGGCCGTGAACATCACGAGGTTGCGGGAGACCACCAGGAGCAGCACCGCTCCCAAGGTGAAGGCCAGCCAGCGGTAGAAGCGGCCCTGACCGGGATCGCCGTCGAGGTAGCGGACGGAGAACCGGGCGATCACGACGCCCACGAAGGCGACCAGAAGCGTCATCACGGCGGCCAGGCTGTCGAAGAACACCCCCAGGTTCAGCCCGGGCAGATCGGGGGCCGTCCAGAAGGCATGGTCCACGGGGCCGCCCGTGGCCAGGAGCCAGGCGGCGGCGGCCGCCCCGGCGAGCGAGAGCGCCGCCAGGAGGGAGACAGTCTGCCGCATGCCCCGGGGGTGGCGGGCGGCGAAGTGGGTGGGGATCAGGCCGGCGGCCAGGAGGGCGAGCGGCGGGGCGGCGACGAGCAAGGCCAGGGGGGGCATGGCAGGGCCTCCAAAACCAAGGGGTGGAACCGAAGGGTGGGAATCGAGGAATCGGCCGGGAATGCGGGCGGCCAAGGACCGCTTATTGTTTCACGATTTATATACCGCGACATAAATGTCGGCAATAACAGTTGTCCGGATTTTCTTTTTTGGCAGTCGCGGCGTGTTTTTTCGTGATTCCCGCTTTTTCGTGTATTTTTGAGGGTCGCCCCCGCCGGGCGTTTCCCGGCCCAGTCCCCCCAGGAGCCCCCCATGGCCACCGCCTCCCGCCCCGCTGCCTCCACCGCCTTTGTCTCAGGGGCCGACGTGGTCGTCGAATCGCTGGTCCGGCAGGGCGTGGACGTGATCTTCGCCTATCCCGGCGGGGCCAGCATGCCGCTCCACCAGTCGCTGACCCGCTACGGCGACCGGATTCGCACGATCCTCCCCCGCCACGAGCAGGGCGGGGCCTTCGCCGCCCAGGGCTACGCCCGGGTGACCGGCAAGGCGGGGGTCTGCATGGCCACCAGCGGCCCCGGGGCCCTCAACCTCGTGACCGCCATCGCCGACGCCAAGATGGACAGCGTGCCCATGATCGCGCTCACCGGCCAGGTGGGCACCAGCGTGATCGGCACCGACGCCTTCCAGGAGACGCCGATCGTCGAGGTCTGCCGCGGGATCACGAAGCATCACTACCTCGTGACCGACGCCAACGACATCGCCCGCGTCATCCGGGAGGCCTTCTACATCGCCACCACCGGCCGGCCCGGCCCGGTGCTCATCGACCTCCCCAAGAACATCCAGCTCACCAACGTCGTGCCCGACTACGACGCCCCGCTCAACCTGCCCGGCTATCGGCCCGAGCCTCCGCCGCCGCGGCCCGAGCAGATCGCTCAGGTGGCCGCGGCCATCAAGCGGGCCAAGCGGCCGGTGATCTATGCCGGCGGCGGCGTGATCACCGGCGACGCCTCCGACGAGCTCCGCGAGCTGGTCCGCAAGACCGGGATTCCGGTCACGATGACGCTGATGGGCCTGGGGGCCTTTCCGGCCGATGATTCCCGCTGCCTCGACATGCTGGGGATGCACGGCAGCGTGTATGCCAACTACGCGGTGGACCAGGCCGATCTTCTGATCGCGATCGGGGTCCGATTCGACGACCGCGTGACCGGCAAGGTGGCCGAGTTCGCCCAGCACGGGTTCATCGTCCACATCGACATCGATCCCTCCGAGATCAACAAGAACAAGCTCGTCCACGTGCCGATCGTGGCCGATGTCGAGGATGCCCTCCACGCCCTCAACAAGATCGTGGAAAAGCCGACGGCACCGCTGGCCGACTGGTACGCCCAGATCGATGCCTGGAAGCAGGAGGATCCCTTCTCCTACGACGAGTCCTTCCCCGGGATCCTTCCTCAGCACGCCATTGCGGAGCTTTCCCGGCTGACCGCCGACCGCGACACGATCGTGACGGTGGGCGTGGGCCAGCACCAGATGTGGGCCGCCCAGTTCTACAAGTTTCGTCGGCCCCGGACCTGGCTCTCCTCGAGCGGCCTGGGCACGATGGGCTTCGGACTGCCGGCGGCGATGGGGGCCCAGGTGGCGGCCCCCGACGCCCTGGTCGTCGATATCGACGGCGACGGTAGCATCCTGATGAACATCCAGGAGCTCGCCACCTGCAAGACGGAGAACATTCCGGTCAAGGTGCTGCTGCTCAACAATCAGCACCTCGGGATGGTGGTCCAATGGGAAGATCGGTTCTTCAAGGGCAACCGGGCCCACACCTACCTGGGGCCGATCGACAATCCCGAAGCCTGCGGCCAGGGCGACGGCATCTCCCCCGACTGCCGCTATCCCGACTTCGTGGCGATCGCCACGGCCTTTGGCTGGCAGGCTGAGACGGTCGTCGAGAAGGCAGACCTTTCGGGAGCGCTCGAGCGGCTCGTAAGCGCCCCCGGCCCGGCCCTGCTCGACGTCCAGGGGCCCTACCAGGAGCACGTCTTGCCGATGATCCCCTCGGGCATGACCGTCCGCGATCTGATCAAGCGGTAGCGGCTCGCCCCAGGTCTGTCACGCTGTGGAGGTTCGTCGACGCCGTGACGGCCTGCCCGCCCCGCTACTCGGCAGAAAACGGCGAGTCCTCGTCACCCTCGCTGACAGCACCCGCGGCAGCTGCTCCGCCGTCTGCCGTCGGGGCGGGGCCGGCCGGTCGGGCCGCCCCCTGCAGCGACTTGAGGAGTTCGAGAGCCTTCTTGAGCGTCGCCTCGTCGGGCGTCGCGAGCAACGCCTGCCCCTGGTTGCGAAGCATGGTGGCCACGTCGATCGCCTCGGTGGCCGCGTCGCCTTGCAGCAGCGGCACCAGTCCAGCGCTGCCCTGAGTCGGCTGCACGGCATCGGCGAGCGTCATGAGCCGCCAGGCGTTGCGGAGGCAGGCCAGCGGCAACACGGCATCCTCGTCGGCTTCGGTCGCATCATCGCCCGGCAACCCCCCAAACATGCCTTCCCCGGCGAATCGACCTCTTCCGGGAGCCGCCATGCCGCGGCCGCCGGCACCTCCTGGAAACCCTTGGCCTTCTCCGGTCGGCCCGGCCGCGATCTGGCGGGAAAGCCTGCGGTCCTGGGCGGCGGAGAGATCCCGCTCCAGGCATCTGCGGGCGACGGAGCGAACGGTGCCGGTCAAGGCCGCCGCGTCGAGCTTGTCGGCCGGCTTGGCCTGACGGCCCAGGGCTGCCGCGGCCCGGATGCGGAGATCGAGATCGGCCTTGTCATCGGTCAGGATCCCGGCCATCGCCGCCGTCGCCGCCGGGCTCGAGCCGAGCAGCCCAAGAAGCTCGACCGCCTGTCCCACGAGCCAGCCGCTGCCCGCCGGATCACCCGCCGGCGGCCGGGTCACAAGTTGCTCGAGCGCCGGCCCTACGGCCTGCCCGAAGCCGCCGTCGGCCCGCCCCTCGGCCACCTGCCGGGAGAGGCCGCTCACGGCCGCGATCCGCACGGCCAGCGGCAGCTTTCCGTCGGCTGCGGCTCCGGCCAGCGGCTCCACGCTGCCGGCCCAGGGCTTCCGGTCGGCGGCCTGAAGTTCGCCCACCAGCAGCATGGCATTGACCCGAAGGATCGGCTCGGCCGCCTCGTCGCGGGCCAAGGCCACCATGAAGTCGCGGGCCAGGCCGTTGGCGGAATCGAACACCTTGGGAGCCGTGGCTCCCCGGGTGAGGATGTCGCGGATCCGCTGCCGCACCTGCACGATCGAGGTCCGGTTGCCGGGCAGGGCAAGTTGCGGCAGAACGATCGATCGCACGTAGTTCTGCTGGCCGGCCTCGAACTTGCCGTCCCGAATCTGCTGGCCGTAATCCCGCGTCTCCTCCGCGGACTCCACCTTGGACCAGGTGTCGTAGCCCTGGGCGGTGGCCTGAGTGGCCAGACCGATAGTCAGGCAGCCGGCCAAGAGGCTGATGCCGCAACTGAGCATGAGCGGACGGAGAGACCGACGGAAAGATGGAGTCATGGCGGGTTGGGCACGTCCTCGCCCGGCTTGAAGAGGGAGCTGCGGTACTTCTTGATCAGTCGTTCGGAGTCGGCTGCGGCCGCGATCTCGAAGCTGCCATCGGGCCTCAAGAACAGCATCTCGAGCGGCTCAGCCGGCAGCGGGGAGCGGGAGTCGGGCCGCTCCTCTTGCTGGCCCCGCACACTGACGAGCAGCCGGCCGGTGCGGAAGGGTTCGCCGTAGAACCGCACGTCACCGGTGCGGTTGAGGCTCGGATCGACGTCGGCCAGACCGCCCGGACCGGTCACCGCGGACCGGATCGCGAAGTTGCCGGTCTCGTTCGACTTGCCCAACACGATCACCTCCACCGCGTCACCTCTGACCTTGAGCTTGCGAGCCGCGTCTCGGGTCATGGTCCGGGCCAGCAGCCGGACGGGTTCGGGCACCTGGACGGCCGCCGTCTCGTTGCTGTAGGCCGAGACCAGAAACTCCCCCTGGGTCACGGTCACGTCGGCAACATGCTGGGGCGCCAGGCGGACGTTCGGATTACGGAGGGCGAACCGCACCCGGTAGCGGTAGGCGGCCCCCGGCTCGACCGCCGTATCCACGAACCGGAAGAGACGATTCTCGGCCCGTGGCCCGGCAAAGCCGGCCTCGCCGCCGAGCCGCATCTGCCCCGCAGCCAAGCCCATCTCGTCGCCCGCCTCGACCGGCCGGGTGTCGGTCTCGGTGCGGGTTGCCATCACGCCCCCATCGGCATCGAGCAGTTCAATCTCGAGCATCCTGGCCACCGGGGTCTTGCCCACCAGGTCGATTCGGACGCGGAGGGTGCAGGCCTGCTGCCGCTCGCCCACGAGGTCGAAGCTGAGCTTTCTGCCCAGGTCTTCGCTCGTGGCAAAGATGGCCGCGTCGGCCAGGCCGATGTCGCCGATCTTGGCCACGTTCTCCCCGTTCGTCGCCCGGACACCGAACTTGTAGAGCCCCACGTTTCGCTGCCGCTCGGGAGCCGACTCGATGGCCACATCCGTCAGCCGTAGCTCCCGGCCGACGAAGCCGAGCGGCTTGGCGAGCAACTCTGCCAGGGCGACCTCGACGGCCTGCGGCCCTTCGGCCTCGTCCGGTGTGCCTTCTCCGGCGAGGTATTCCTGGAGTCGGGGCATGAACCAGGGATGGATCGCGAGCTGGCCCCAGGCCTCGTCGATGCGCTCCGGCAGGGCAGCGGCATAGTCCACCTCGGCCTCGTCGGACTGGATGAGGAATCCACTCGGAATGGTTTCCTGAGCCAGAGCCGGGCCCTCAACTCCCCGCTCCCCGAGGTCGCGGACCCCGGGCCGAGCCGCCTCCCCTCCTCTCCGCCGCTCGACGTTCACGAGCTTGAGCCGTTCCCAGCGCGGATTCGCCCCGTCCACGACCCGGGATCGCTCCACGATGTAGTCGCCCCACTTCGGGCTGTCCCGGCGGGGATCCTGAAAGCTCACCGAACCGAACCGGTTGGCATATTCCTCCTGCTGCCGGGCCGTCGGAATCAGTCCCGTCACCACGATGAAGGGCGTGATCTTGCCCGGCGGCAGCGGCTCCTCCGGCATGGCCATCTCGCCCGCCGGCGGCATGATCTCACCACCGCCGAAGATGCCTTCCTCGCCGGCCCGGTCTCGATCGCGGCCGCGGCCCCGGGGCGGGCGGGCGGGGCGGCGGGGATCCTCGGGCGGCGGCGGCGGCGCGAGTTCGGGCTGTCTGCCCGCCGGCATGTCGCCGCGGGCCAGTGCGTCAGGGTCGGGCAGCACGGCGATGCCGGCCACAGCCTGGAGGTCGGTGATCGGAAACACCTCCGGTTTGGTCCGCTTGGTCAGCTCGGAGAACAGCGGTCGATCGAGAAGGGTTCCACTCGATGGAGGATCGGCGATCTTTACCTGCTGGGGCCGCCAGGGATCGACCCGGGGGGCCAGCGGCGGCACCTCCGGGAGTCGGTCGCGGGGCAGCTGCGGCGACCGCTCGATGGTGGCGGCCGCCTGCCGGGCAAGTTCGGCCACGGCATCCGGGGTCCGCGTGCGGTCCACCGACTGCGAGCGGATAGTGTCGATGCCCCGCCAGACCATGAACAGCCCCAGCAGGCCAAATAGCCCGAGCAAAAGTTTCTCACCGTGGTGAATGAAAAAGCCGCTCAGGGCGGCCGGATTGAAAGACGGCTTTTTCATAGGTCGCCTCCCTGGCCAGCGTCGGGTTCTCCACCGCTGCCAAGCACTGCGGGATCGGGAGGCGTCGCCAACGCCACCGTGCCGCGGAGTTCGAGGGTCACGTCATACGGCCGCCGCCGGCGATCGTCTCCGCCGGGGCCCGCGGCCCCCATGTCCTCGAAGCCGCCGCCGCCCCCCGGGCGACCGCCCAAGCCCGCCAGGCGTCCGCCGCCGCCGAACTGGCTGGCCGGATTGATCCGCACCTGCCGGACATCGATCGGCACCGCACTGTCAGCGAATTCCTTGAGCAGCCGATCGATCTTCCGCTGGTCGATCACCACCCGCAGCGTGAACGGCACCAGATGCGTCAGGGCCGCATCGGCCGCCGTCTCGACGGCCGGGCCGGCGAGAGGCCGGCCTGCAAAGTCAACGTAGATCCACTGCCGGAGGGCCTGCTCTGGCGTGATGGCCGCTGCGCCATCCTCTCCCGCCTCCTCCCCCCCGGATCGGCGTCCGCCGCGGGGCCGCCGTCCGCCCGGGAGGCCTTCATCGAGGCCGCGGCCAGAGTCGGAAAACCGGGGATGCTCCGGTCGTCCAACGGGTGCTCCAGAGCCGAGGCCTCCCTCCCCCAACGAGTCCATGCCGCCATCCATCGGCGGCATCCCATCACCGGAGTCCTCCCCCGAGCGGCTCAGGGCCGTGGGATCGGCCTTCCAGATGATTCGGCCGCCTCCCACGCCGCCAGGCGCCTCCTCGGCCGCGAGATAGCCCACTGCGAGCTCTTCGACGCCCGTGATCGAGGCGTCGAAGGCTCCCTTGGCACCCAGGTTGAGCTTCTTGATCGCGTCGCAGAACAGCCCGTAGATCCAGAGCTCCTCCTGGGCCAGCCGCACCTGGGTCAGCGAGGGGACCCTCTGCCAGACGAACGTCCGGAAGAGCTTCTGCTGATCCTCCGACCTCCAAATCAGCGGATCAAGGACCAGCGACGCCTCGGGGGAATCAACGTCGTCCTCGCCCCCTGCGAGCCCCGGCCGCCCGAACTCTCGGCCGCCTGGCAGCAGCTGGCCATCCCCCTGGAGATCACCCATCAATTCCTTGCAGCCCATCCGGGCCGGGAGTTGGCGGACGAGATCGGGCACGGTGTTGCGATACCGCTGCAGGAGGTTGTCGAGAATGGTCTTCCGGCTGCCCGATTCCACCGCCGCCATGGCCGCCACGAAGTCGGCGCCGAGCTCCGGGGGCCAGACCCGCAGCGGCTCCTGGCTCTCCCAGAAGCCCTCCCACTCCGCGAGGATCCCGGCCCGGATGGCGGCCGTTCGCTGGTCGAGCGACTCGACCCAGCGGTCGTTGGGATGCTCGGGCTCCCCCTGCACGCTCCGCAGGGCCGAGAGGTGACCGTCGATCGACGACTTCTGGGCGGCGATCGCCCTCTGCAGGATTCCGTTGGCCGAGAAGACCGCCGGCAAGAGGAGCAGCGGCACGACCGCAGCCAGGATCCAGAAGTGATGCTTCACCAGGGCTGAAACATAGGGCCGCAGCGAGTCTGGGATCTGCACCATCGAAGCGCTCCCGTCAGGGGGTGAAATCTTCTTGGGGCTCGGCCGGCATCACCGTCCGGGGACCGCCCCCGGGAACCTGCGGCTGCCAGGCAAACTGAAGCACGAAGGCGTAGCGGCGAAGTTCGACGCCGGGGTCTTCCTCCGGCTCGCCGGCCGGCAGCCGGCCCAACTCGCCCCCGCCCACGAGTGGCGGCCGCGTGATCTTGACGCGAACCTTCGTGACCGGAGTCCGCTGTACGATCACGGGATAGCCGATTCCGAGTTCGGCCACGCTCACCTTCCGACCTGCCTGGGGGCCGGCCCCGACGGTCACTTCTCCGGCTTCGCCGAGCAGGCCCTTGACCAGGGTCTCCCGGACAAACTGCTCGCCCTCGTTGGGCTTGTGCCGGTCCTCATTATGGAAGTGATGCCCAACGATCTGGACAACCCAGCCGGGGCCTTGCGGACCGTCGGCCGTCGCTGGCCGTTCGCCACCGGCATCCGGCCCCTCCTGGGCCTCGTCGGCCGGAGCCGCGGCGGCCGCCTCGTCGGTCTCGGCCGCGGCAGCCTCGTCGCCGTCCTGCCCCCGCCCGGCCCTGCGGCTGCGGCGGTCCCTCAGGCCGGCCGCCCGGAGGGTCTGCTCCCAGTCCCGCTCCACGCCCCCGAACCAGACAGCCAGGTCGGGCACATACTCCATGTCGAACGAATCGATGTGAATCTCGTTGCGATCGGCGGGCTTCTCGGGCACCTGGCCCTCCGGGTCACGAGGCAAGAGCGTCTGCACCGCCCGCACGAGATCGAGGGCCTGAAACCGCCGGTCGTGAACCTCGACCAGATACCGCTCCCAGGCGGCGGTCGTCCGCAGCCGCTGCTCCGCCTCTTCAAACGACGACTTGGCGGCGGCCGAGCGATTCTTGGTGGCATCGGAGGCGGCGAAGGCGGCCTGGTAGGTGTCGGGCCGGTAGCTGGCCGCCGCGGCGAACCAGCCGCTGAAGTTGAGCAGGCCGGCCGCGAGCAGGCCGATCATCGCCGCCAACACCCAGGGCCGCTTGGCGGCTACGAGCCGATCGAGGGCGATCTCCTTGGGGAGCAGATTGGTCTTCAAGCCGGCCCCGCCGGCCGCCTGGAGGGCCAGGCCGTAGGCGGTGCCGAATCCCAGCCGGTTGTCGCGGAAGGCCGGGGCCGAGAGGGCCGGCCCCTCGAGGGCCGCGAACTTGTCGAGCCGGTGGACCTCGAGCTGGAGCTGCTTGGCCACGAAGTCGCTGAGGCCCCGGAGCTTGGCCGCGTTGCCGAGCAGGTAGACCTTGCCGATCTTGGCCGTCCGGTCGGTGCCCGTGAAGTAGTTGAGCGACCGCTGCAGCTCGGAGGCGAACTGGTTGAACACCGGCCGCATCGCCTTGAAGACCGCCTTGGGGTCGCTGGCCTTGATGGCGTTCCGCTTCTCCTTCTCGGCCTTGGCGAAGGTGTATTTCAGGTCCTGGACGATCGCCTTGGTGAAGTTGCCGCCGCCGATCGGCATGCTCCGCTGCCAGATCCGCAGGCCGTTGGTGACCACCAAATCGGTCGAGTCCACGCCCATCGACACCAGCACGATCGAGGGGGGCGGGTTTTCGGGATCGATCGTGGCGGGGTCGGGCAGCTGGTCGAAGATCCCCATGTTGGCCAGGGCGATCGGCGTCAGCTGGAGGATCTCGACCTCGATGCCCGCCTCCTCGAAGGGGGAGAGCGCCTTGGCGACCTGTTCCCGCTTCATCGCGAACAGGGCCACCTCCGCGTCCATCACGAAGCCCCCCTCCTCGACGCCGGTGGCCAGCCGCTGCCAGTCCCAGACGACCTGGTCGAGCGGGAAGGGGATCTGCTGATTGGCCTCATACTTGACGATGTCGGGGATCTTCTTGGCCTCGAGCGGCGGCAGCTTGATGAACTTCGCCAGGCCCGCCTGCCCCGGGGCCGAGACCGCCACCCGGCTGCCGGCCAGGTCGTTTCGCGACACGAACTCGGCCAGCGCCGCCCGCACCAGCTCGGGGGCGTCGGCCTCCGGCTGCGACAGCATCTGCGGATACTCGATGCAGTCGAAGGCCTCGGCCACCAGCTTCCGCGGATCGGTGGGTGAGATCCGGCAGCGCAGCGCCTTGAGGCTGCATTTGCCGATATCGATTCCCCAGAATGATGCGGTTTGAGCCATGGGCCCGAAGGATTCCCGGTGATGCAGGGCCGGCCGCGGACCGGGAGAAGACGGACAGGTCCCTGTCCGAGCCGCGAACACTCTCGTTCAATCGTAGGAACGGCCGCGTGAGGGTGTCAAACGGCCCGCCGCACTGGGCGGGACGGCCCGCGTCGCGGTCACTACACTCGATCTCCATGGCTCCGCTCCCCGCCCCCGCCCGGCCGGTCACCGTCTTCCTGCCCTGCCACACCCTCGACGACTTCCCCACCTGGCTCGACGAGGCCGAGGCCGAGGCCCTGCTCACGGCCTGGACGGCGGCCTGGCATCCGGCGGTGATCGCCGCCGCCGGCAGCCGGCCCGGCTGGGCGAGCGTCGATCTGCCGCCTCCCGCCGACGATGGCGTGGGGATCGTGCCTCCCTTCTGTGAGGACCGGTTCGCGGCCCAGGTCGCTGCCGACGATGGCGACCGCTGGGTCCGCGAGACGGCCGCTGCCGATGCCCTGGCGACGGCCCTGGCCGGGCGGCTCGGCCTGTCGGACTTGCCGGCGGCGGCTCACGTTCCCGAGTTTCAAGCCCTCGGCCTGGCGATGCTGCTGGCCGAATTGCTCGCCCGGCGGATGCGGTCGGAGGCCGATCTGGCCGCGACCGGTTTCGACGAGGCGGTCGTGGCGGCGGCCCGGGCGGCCGTAGCCGGCGACGAGGCCGCCCTGGAGGGGAGCCTCCGCGAGGCCTATGCCTGCCTCGACGCCAGCCGGGCCCGCTACTATCCCGTCGAGTCGTGGGCGGTCGATCTCGTGCTCGTGGCCCCGACCACGTCCGCCCCTCAGTTGGAGGCCGAACTCGCCAGCCCCGTGCCGCTGGGACTCGTCGCCACCGGCCAGACGATCCACCGGCTCGCCGAGCGGCATCCCGATCTGGTCGCGGCCCTGCGGGAGGCCGTGGCGGCCGGCCGAGTCGAGCCCTGCGGCGGCCGTGACGTCGAGCAGCCGCTCGACGCACTGCTCCCTGAAGAGATCGCAGCGGGGTTCGTCGCCGGCCGGGCTCGCTGGCAGGAGCAGGTGGGCGGTTCCCCTGCCTGCTACGCCGCCATCACCGGCGGGGCCACGCCGCTGGTGCCGCAACTGCTCGCCGGCCACGGCTACGCGGCCGCCGTCTGGAGCCTGTTCGACGGCTCGCCCCTGCCCGACCCCTCGTCCAGCCGGATCCGCTGGGAGGCGGGGGGCAGCGGCATCGAGGCGGTTGCCCGGCCGCCGCTCGACGTCACCACCGCCCAGGCGGTGCTCGCCCTGCCCGACCGGCTCGGCGATGCCCTCGACCACGACCACACGGCCGTGGTCCAGTTCGCCCACTACGCGGGCACCGCCTCGCGGTGGCATGGCCTCGTGCGGCGGATCGGCAGGTCGTGCGGCCTCGTGGGCACGTTCCTGACCCTGCGGGCCCTCGTGGAGAGCTCAGCCGGGGCCAGCACGCTCGCCTCCTTCGAGCCCGACGCCTTCGCCCCCACGCCGCCGCCCGAGACCGCCGCCGCCCTGGCGATCGCCGGCGGCGTGGCCGCCGCCCGGGAGGCCGCCCGCAGCATTCTCGCGGCCGAGCGGTCGCTTCACGACGCTCTGGCCGGCGGCCCGGCAGCCGCCGCGGCGGCCCCTGCGGCGTCCGGTGCGGCCGCCCGCAAGCCATCCCGGGGGCCGCTGGCCTTCCTCAGGCGCCGGCGGGACGACGATGCCCGCAGCCTCGACAACGGCCTCGTGCGGCTGGTCGCCCATCCGCAGACCGGCGGGATCCTCGCGATCCGGCGGCCGGCTGATCGGGGCAACCGGCTCTCCCAGCAGCTCGCCCTGCGGAGCACGGCCGCCGCCAAGCCGGGCCACTGGCTGTCGCCCGAGGACCGAGCTAGCTGGACGCGGATGGAGGCCGATGCCATCGACCGCATCGGCGCCGGGGCCGACGCCGCCCTCGAGAGCCGGGGCCGGCTGGTCGATGCGGCCGGCCGGGCCCAGGGCCGGTTCACCCAGCGGATCAGCCTCGTGCCGGGGATGCCGCTGGCGGTCATCGACCTCGAGGTTGCGCTCGCCGAGCCACCGCCGGCCGGGCCGCTCTGGGAGGCTCACCTCGCCTGCCGATTCGCCTGGCACGAGAACGAGGAGGTGGAGCTCCGCCGCAGCCTCCACCTTCAAGCGATCGCCACCGAGCGGAGCCGGTTCACTGCTCCGCACTTCATCGAGATCGTGCCCGAGCCCTCGCGGACCAGCCCCGGCAGCGACACAGTCACGATCCTCACCGGCGGCCTCCCCTGGCACCTCCGCTCGAGCCCCCACGTCGTCGATTGCCTGCTGCCAGCAGCTGCCGGGACATGCTCCGCACGGCTGGCGGTGGGCATTGGCCTCTCACGGCCCTGGGAGGCGGCGCTCGCCTTCGCGGCCGGCGAGCGGCCCGTGGCGGGGGCTCCCCTGCCTGAGAACGTGCGGCTCACCGCCGGGCTGCCGGCGCTGCCGGGAGCCGCCGAGCGGCCGGGGAGCCTGCGGGTGGGCCTCGTCGAGTCGGCCGGCCGGGCGGGGGAGGTGCGGCTCGAGTGGGCCCGGCCGGTGGCCCGGGCCGTGGCCACCGACCTCGAGGGCCGCCCGCTGCCCGACGTGCACGTGCGAGTCGATGGCCGGGCGACCGTCGTCTTCCTCCATCGCTACCAGTGGCTGCAGCTGGCCCTGGAGTACGATCCAGCGCCGCCCCAAGCCGGGCACGAAAGCCAAGCCGGCGGGCAGGAACGCCTGACATGATCGTGACGCTCGACGGGCCGGCCGGTGCCGGAAAAAGCTCCGCCGCCCGGGCGCTCGCCGCCCGGCTGGGCTGGTGCCACCTCGACACCGGGGCGATGTATCGGGCCGTGGCCCTGATCGCGCTCGAGCGGGGCACGCCGCTGGACGACCCCGGCCAGCTGGCGGCGCTGGCGGAGTCGCTGGCGATCGAGCTCAGGGAGGGCCGGGTGCTCGTCGGCGACCGCGATGTGTCGGCGGAGATCCGCACCGAGCGGGTCACCCAGGCCACGCGGCCGGTGGCCGACGCCCCGCCGGTGCGGGAGGCGATGAAGCGGCTCCAGCGACGGCTGGCCGCGGGGCTCGACGTGGTCACCGAGGGCCGCGACCAGGGCTCGGTCGTCTTTCCCCAGGCCGAGCTCAAGGTCTACCTCACCGCCAGTCCCGAGGAGCGGGCCCGGCGGCGGCAGCGGGAGGAGGAGGCCCGCGGGATCGCCACCTCCTTCGAGGCGGTGCTCCGCTCCCAGAGCCGGCGGGACGAGGGGGATCGCATCCGGCCGGTCGCGCCTCTCCAGCCGGCAGCCGATGCGGTGGTGCTCGAGACCGACGGCCTCTCGGCGGCCGAGGTGGTGGAGCGGCTCGTGCAGCTCGTCGAGGACCGCCGCCGATGACCGCCGCCCGCTCATCCCGCGCCGCCGATCGACTGCCGGAGGTGCCCGCCCGACACTCACGAGCGGGCCGTTTGCTCTACGACCTGCTCTGGGTACTCACCCGGACGTTGGCCGTGTCGGTATTCGGATTCCGGTATCGGTTCGCCGAGCCCTTGCCTTCCGAAGGGGGCCTGCTCGTGCTCTCGAGCCACCAGAGCCACCTCGATCCGCTCCTGCTCGGCCTGGCCTGCCGGCGGCGGCTCTCGAGCATGGCCCGCAGTTCGCTGTTTCATTTCCGCCCCTTCGCGGCGGCGATCACGGCCCTCGATGCGGTGCCCATCGACCGCAACGCCTCGATGGTGACGGCCATGAAGGCGGTGATTGCCCGGCTCCAGGCGGGTCGGGCGGTGACGATTTTTCCCGAGGGCTCGCGGACGGCCGATGGTCGGCTCGGCGAGTGCAAGCCGGGCTTCGCCCTGATCGCCAAGCGGGCCGGGGTGCCGATCGTGCCGGTGGCGATCGTGGGGGCCTACGAGTGCTGGCCGCGGACACGGCGGTTTCCCCGGCCGGGCCGGATCCGCCTCGAGTTCGGGCCGCTGATCACGGCCGCCGAGGTGGCGGCCCTCGACGAGCAGGCCCTGGTCGCCGAGAGCATCCGCCGGTTGGAGGCCTGCGACGCCCGGGCCCGGGCCATGCTTCACCGGCAGGCGTGACAGACCTGCTTCGCGGATGCGAGAATACGACGGTATGACCTACGAACAACTGCCCGACGAGTGGAAGGAATGGCTGAGCCTTTCGCCATTGGAGCGATTCGCCCGCAGTGAGCAGATGTTGGTCGAATACATCGCCATGGGAGGCAGCCTTGACCCCGACCCCGATCCGACAAGTCCTTTCGACATTCCAGAAGAGTGGCGTCCGGACCTTGCTCATGGGCGGGCAGGCCTGCGT
>CAYRNG010000341.1:0-7773 GCA_964425395.1 uncultured Candidatus Kuenenia sp.
CATCCTGCCTGCGCTTCGGTTTCCAACGCCGTCGAGATAGCACGGGCAACCCCTCCCGCGACCCGCATTGACTTGTAGGTCCGTCACGCCGTGACGGACTATCGGAACCGCCATCCGCGTTGCCACCGGATAGCCCGTGCCGGCGGCACGAGCCTACAAGACGCGCAGAGCACGGCCGCCCCGTAGCGGCGGGATTATTATCCCGCCGGCCAGTTGAGGCGGCCGGCGGCCCGCGAAGCCCGCCGGGGGCATGGATGCCCCGCCGGGCGTGTAGTCAGAAGCAGCCGTTGCTGATTTCCTGGGCGATCAACTGCCGGAGCCGCGAGACGGCCTGCTGGTCGGCGGCCTTGGCGTCCATCCAGAACTGCCGCAGCTCGTCCCGCCACTCGGCGTTGGCGATGTATTGGTCGTACCGCCAGACGGCATCGAGGCGACGGTTGAGCTCGGCCACGAGGTCGTGGTCGTGGTCGGCGCAGCCGGCGGTCTCACCGAGGTGGGCGTATTCTTGTTCGGCGGCGATGGACATGGGGGTTCTCCAGGGACAGCACGGGATCAGGACATTGAAACCAGGAGTGTTCCGTCCTGGAGCGACCGGCCCCGCCTGCCTGCGAGCGAAGAACCCTAGGCGGCCCACCCGCCGTGAGGCAACTTGCGCGGATTCAAGCGAGGGGTAAGCCGCGGCTCCTGCGCCAGAGTCGGTCAGGGACAGTTGGCCGCCCCGGCGGCGTTCGGCCAGCCGGGCGTGACAGAGACCCGCGTCACCTCTTCCTCCCGCCAGGCGAACCTGGCCGCCACCCCGGGAAACCTTCCCAGAAAAGCCTTGGCCGCGGCGGGTCCGAGGACACTTGCCGCGGTGGCCAGGGCGTCGGCGGCGGTGGCGTCGGGGGCGATCACGGTGACGGCAGCCGGCCCGGCCACGCCCTTTCCGGTGCGGGGATCGACGATGTGGCTGTAGCGGACCCCGTCGATCTCGACGGCCTGGTAGGCGTCGCCCGAGGTGGCCACGGCAGCGTGGACCAGCTCGAGCGACTCTGCTGGTTCACCCGGCCGCAGGGGGGCGATCGCGATTCGCCAGCTCTCCCGGCCGGGGGGCGGGCCGGAGACCAGGATGTCGCCGGACGAGTCGATGAGCGCCGCCTCGATCCCGTGGCCGGCCAGGATCTCGAGGGCCCGGTCGGCCGCGTAGCCCCGGCCGATCCCGCCCGGATCGAGCCGGCTGCCGGCCCGGGGCAGCCGCACGGCCTGCCGCTCGGCCACCAGTTCGACCGCCCCGGCCCCCGTGGCCGCCCGGGCCGTTGCGAGCTTGTCTGCCCGGGGCAGCCGGCCCGACCGCCGCGCCTGCCGCCAGAGGGTCGTCAGCGGGCCGACGGCGATGTCGAACGCCCCGCCGCTCTCCGCCCGGAGCCGCTCGGCGGCCGCGAGCACCCGCCACAAGTCGTCGCTCACCGCCACCGGCTCGGGCATCGGCGCTTGAGCCGAGAGCCGGGCCAGCTCGCTCTCGGGATCGTAGTCGGAGAGCACCTTTTCCAGCCGCTCGACCTCGGCCAGGGCCGCGGCCACCGCGGCTGCTCCGGCCTCGTGGTCGCGGGCGTAGACGGTGATCTTCCAGGGCACGGCCATGATCCGCCGCTCTCCCTGGACCACGACCAGGCCAGGGGACCGCTCGGCGATGCAGCCGCCGAGCAGGCAGGCCACCAGCGGCAGGCCGAGCCGAAAAAGGGCGTGGCCGGCTGGTGCGGCAGCCAGATAGACTCGGTGCATCATGAGTGAACACGGCTCCGCACCAGCTGTGGCGATCGCGTTTGAGTGCACGCCCCTGCGGAGCGTGCCCCGGCTCGACATCCCGCTCGACGCCTCGCCCGGCTATCGGGCCCGGCTCGAGCGGATGCAGCGGGCCGTGGCCACCCACGGCACCCGCAACGCCTACTACCTCACCGACGGCTTGTGCACCTTTCGTTTTACCAACCAGCCGGAGGCCGGGTGGGCACGGTTTCGGTTCGAGGGCACGGTGTTCACCGACGAACGGGACCTGGTCACCAGCGGCAGCGACCTGGCGATCGGGCTCGACGTCGAGACCTGCGACTGGCTTACCCAGCCGGCCGTCGAGTGGCTCGGCGTGTCGGTCAAGCATGCGGTCGAGGCGGAGTTTGACCGTTACATCGCCGCTGGCGACCTGGCCAAGGCCCGCGAGCGGCTGGCCCGCGAGCAGGCCCGGATCGACGAGGCGGGGGGATTCTTGGGGATGAATCTGTAGCCAGCCTCACCCGGCGGCACGGATTTCCAGGAGCACGCTCTCGTTGGCCGTGCCCCGCAGCGGCCAGGCGGCGATCCGCCGGACGCTCACGGCCCGGCCGAGCCGCCGGCTCTTGGCCTCGGCCAGCTCGTCCTCGAAGCGGGGGCCCTTGATCACGAGGAGCCGGCCGAAGGATGCGCACAGCGGCTCGAACCAGCCCAGGAGCTTGGCCAAGGGTGCCACCGCCCGGACCACGAGCGTGTCGAACCGGTCGGCCCCGGCCGGCCGGCGGGCCACGAGCTCCTGGGCCGCGCAGGCATGCACCGGCAGGGCCAGGCCCGCCTCCCGCACGATCTCGCCGACCGCCCGGGCCTTCTTGGCCACGCTCTCGGAGAGCTCGACCCGCAAGTCGGGCCGGAGGATCGCCAGGATCACCCCCGGCACGCCGCCGCCGGTGCCCACGTCGAGCAGCCGCTCGCCGCGGGCCAGGTGGGGTTCGATCGCCAGGCTGTCTCCCAGGTCCCGCGACACGAACCGCTCGAGGTCGGTGTGCCGGGTGAGGTTGAGCCGCTCGTTCCAGGCCCAGAGGCTCGCCGCATAGGCGGCCAGCCGGGGGGCCGCCTCCGGCGGCAGTTCGAGCCCCAGCCGGGCGGCCTCGGCCGCGAGGCTCGCGGCCAAGTTCCCGCCGCTCTTGTCAGCCGGCTCCCCGGCGGCGTCGCTCACTTGATGAACAGCATCTCGCGGTAGGTCGGCAGCGGCCAGAGGTCGTCGGGGAGGATCGTCTCGACCACGTCGGCCGTCTCCCGCAGCCGCCCGAGGGCCGGGATCACGTCGTCGTGAAAGTGGGTCACCTCCTTACGGACATCGCCATGGCCGTTGGCCCCCAGGGCCGCCTCCACCGCCTCGATCCGCCGCTCCAAGTCGCCGACCAGACCGGTCAGCTTCTCGAGCGTGCCCAGGTGGGGCGACTGGCCGAGGGCCTGGAGCTTGGTGGCGATGTCGACCAGCTCTCCTTGGTAGCGGTAGGCAGCCGGAAGGATCATCGTCTTGGCGATCTGGAGGGCCGCCTGGGCCTCGGTGTTGAGATCCTTGGAATACCGCTCCAGGTAAATCTCGTAGCGGCTTCGCATCTCCCGCTCGGAGAGCACCCCGGAGGCCGCGAACAGCGCGAGGTTTTTCGGCGCGATCAGCTGGTCGAGGGCCTCGGGCGTGGCCTTGAAGTTGGGCAGGCCCCGCCGGGCCGCCTCCTCGTGCCACTCCGGGGAGTAACCATTGCCGTTGAAGATCACCTCCTTGTGCTCGGCCATGATCCGCTGGAGGAGCTTCTCGACGGCCGTCGGCAGCCGGGCCGGGTCACCGCCGGTGGCGGCCTCGAGCTCGGTCGCCACCCAGTCGAGGCTCTCGGCCATGATCGTGTTCAGGGCCACCAGCGGCCCGGCGATCGACTGGCTCGACCCCACCGCCCGGAACTCGAACTTGTTGCCGGTGAAGGCGAAGGGGCTCGTCCGGTTGCGGTCGCCGGCATGCTTGGGAAGCGGGGGGAGCGTGTCGACGCCCACCGAGAGGGTGCCCATCCGCTTGGAGCTCGTGGCCCGGCCCTGCTCGAGCTGCGCGAAGATGTCGGTCAGCTGCTCGCCGAGGAAGATCGAGATGATCGCCGGCGGGGCCTCGTTGGCCCCCAGCCGATGGTCGTTGCCGCTGGAGGCCACGACCGCCCGGAGGAGGTCGGCGTGGAGGTGCACCCCGCGGATCACCGCCGCGCAGAACACCAAAAACTGCATGTTCTCATGGGGCGTCTCCCCCGGCTCGAGCAGGTTGCCGAGCTTGCAGCCCAGCGACCAGTTGACGTGCTTGCCCGAGCCGTTGATGCCCTGGAAGGGCTTCTCATGGAGCAGGCAGGCCATGCCGTGCTTCTGGGCCACCCGGGTGAGCATCTGCATGATCGACTGCTGGTGGTCGGTCGCGATGTTGGCGTTTTCGTAGAGCGGCGCGATCTCGTACTGGCTGGGGGCCACCTCGTTGTGGCGGGTCTTGACCGGCACGCCGAGCTTGAACAGCTCCCGTTCGGTCTCCAGCATGCAGGCCAAGACCCGCTCGGGAATCGCCCCGAAATACTGGTCCTCGAACTCCTGCCCCTTGGGGGGCTTGGCGCCGAACAGGGTCCGGCCGGTCATTACCAGATCGGGCCTGGCGAAGTAGAAGTTGCGGTCGATCAGGAAGTATTCCTGCTCGGGGCCGGCCGAGGCCTGGACGGGGCCCACGTCGGAGTGACCGAACAGCGCCAGCACCCGCCGGGCCTGCTTGTCCACCGCCTGCACGCTTCGCAGGAGGGGCGTCTTCTTGTCGAGGGCCTCCCCCGTCCAGGAGCAGTAGGCCGTGGGGATGCAGAGGGTCGTGCCGTTGGGGTTGTCGAGGATGTAGGCGGGGCTGGTCGGATCCCAGGCGGTGTAGCCGCGGGCCTCGAAGGTGGCCCGCAGGCCGCCGGAGGGGAAGCTCGAGGCGTCGGGCTCGCCCTGGATCAGTTCCTTTCCCGAGAACTCGGCCATCGCCGTGCCGTCGCCGGCCGGCGTCAGGAAGCTGTCGTGCTTCTCGGCGGTCAGGCCCGTGAGCGGATAGAAGACGTGGGCGTAGTGGGTGGCCCCCTTCTCGATCGCCCAGTCCTTCATCGCCAAGGCAACGGCGTCGGCAATCGAGGGGTCGAGCGGCTTGCCCTGCTTGATCGTGGCCTGGAGCGTCTTGGAGGTGCTCTTGGGGAGCCGGTCCCGCATCACGGCATCGCTGAAGACGTTGGCCCCGAACAGTTCGCTGGTGGGCGTCTCGCGGAAGTTCCAGCCCCGCTCGACGGGGCGGTAGGCATTGATGGCGGCAATCGCGTCGCCGCGGGGAGTGGACATGAAGCGATCGGGCTCCAGGAGTGGAGTTCTTAGTCTACAGCCCGCCGGCAGCGGCTACCGAGAGGCAGTCGCGCGGCCGGTGGCGGTGGTGGTGGGCCGGACGACCGAGCGGCGAGCCACCTCGACGGCGGCGTTCAAGGCCGCGTCGCCCTGGGCCACGATCGCCCCGCCCCCTTCGACTGGCCGGGCCGCGGTGACCACCGGCACATGGGGCTCGACTCCCACGCCGCTATAAGGCAGGCCGCGGGGGGAGAAGAACTTGGCCGTCGTCAGCCGCATGCCCACGCCGGCGGTCTCGAGGGGGAAGATGCCCTGGATCGAGCCCTTCCCGTAGCTGCGGCTGCCCACGATCGTGCCCCGCCTGTGGTCGCGGATCGCCCCGGCCAGGATCTCACTCGAGCTGGCCGAGTCGCCGTCGATCACGACCACCAGCGGCATCCGCCAGGTGCCGGGCCGGCCGGCGGTGTAGTTGAAGTCTTCCTCGGGGCTGCGGCCCCGCGTGGCCACCACCAGGCCGCGGTCGAGGAACAGGTCGGCCACGTCCACCGCCGCCGAGAGGAGGCCGCCGGGATTGCCCCGCAGATCGAGCACGAGGGCCCGCATCCCGGCCGCATCGAGCCGGCGGAGGGCCGCCTGAAGGTCGGCGGCGGTCGTCTTCTGGAACGAAGTCAGCTTGATCCGGGCGATGCCGGCTGCCGGATCGATGATTCCCGCCTCCTCGATGCTCGGCACCTCGACATGCTCGCGGCGGACGGTGACCGCCCGGGCCGCCCCTGGGCCCCGGGCCACGGCCAGGGTCACGAGCGACCCCTCCGGCCCCTGGAGCAGGTGGGCGGCCTCGTCCACGCTCATCCCGCCGAGCGACCGGCCGCCGACGCCCACCAGGTGGTCGCCGGGGCGGAGCCCGGCCCGCTGGGCGGGGCTCCCGGGAATCACGTGCACCACGAGCAGGCCGTCGGGGGCGCTCTTGAGCTCGACGCCCAGGCCCACGAAGTTGCCCTCGATCTGGGCGTAGAGGTCTTCGAGCTGGCCGGTCGTGAGAAAGGCCGAGTATTCGTCGAGCCCGCCCACGGCCGCCGCGGCCATCTCCATGAGCGTCACCGACGGGGAAATGCCCAGGAGCGAGTGGCCCGAGCGGGCCACCCAGGCGGCCACGGCCTCGGCGTCGCTCCGCGAGCCCACCGGCCGGGCGGCCAGGATCCGCTCCACCTGCTGCCGGTAGGCGGCCTGCCGCTCGGGGGTGGCCTGCGAGGCATGGGCGGTCACGAAGCCCGGCTCCTCGAGGGCCACGTCGATCGCCAAGAGGCCGCGGGCCACGAGCCGGGAGAAGTCGGGGTTTTCGACATGGTGCGAGCCGATCCGGCCGAGGATCTCGCCGTAGGCCCGGCGGGCGTCGGCCTCGGCGAGCGTCGCCAGCTGGCGGCGGAAGGCGGGCTCGGCATGCCGCCGGGCGACGTCGCAGTGCAGCTTGGCCAGGTCGTACTGCCGGGCCAGCGCCGGGTCGAGCGTGCCCTTGCGGGCGGCCGTCTCGCAGATGCTCACCACGTCGGCCCAGCGGCCCTGATGCACGAGCGCCGTCGTGCGGCTGGCCAGATCGTCCCCTGCGGGGCTGGCCACGGGCGCCGCGGAAGTCCATTGCAGGAACGGTTCGGCGGCTGCCCGACCGGCCCCGGCCAGACCCACGGCGAGGATCACCCCGCCCACGAGGAAGGCAGAGCACCATCGCGGCGGCCGAGGGCAGACATTCGTCACGGGGCAATCCGTTCGCGGGAGGCCACTGGGGGCAGGGGCAACCGCGGTCTGTCCATCATGACCGCCGGCGATTATGCCCCGCAGCTGTGCGCCGGGCAAAAACCGGGCGGGCAAAATCCGTGTTTTCCAGGCCGGCAGGCCCTCCCCGGCAGGCACGTCGGGCACGACCCGCATCACCGGACCCCGTGACGCGTTGGTAGGATGGGGCCATTGGCTCGGCCCCCTCTCCGCGACCCCCCAATGCCCCCAGCCACCGGCCCGGCCGTCCCCGGCGAACAAGGCGACAAAGGCGACCAGACACTTCTGCTGCTCGAGCGGGTCCGCCGCGGCGACCCCGACGCCGTCAACGGCCTCCTCGACCGGCACCGGGCCGCGATCCGGCGGATGATCGACCAGCGGATGGACCGGGTGGTCCAGCGGCGGGTCGATGCCAGCGACATCGTCCAGGACGTGCTCGTCGAGGCCAACCGCCGGCTGGGCGATTATCTGGCCAACCCCACGATGCCCTTCCGGCTCTGGCTGCGGCACATGGCCCGTGACCGGCTGATCGACGCCCATCGGCGGCACCGGGTGGCCAGCACGCGAAGCGTCGATCGGGAGGTGCCGCTCGTGACCGGGGGCGATGGCGACCGCTCCGGGGCCGACCTGGCCGGCCAGCTCGCCGACCGGGAGCTGACCCCGGCCGCAGCCGCCACCTGGCACGAGCTCGAGCGGCGGTTTGCCGCGGCTGTCGAAGAGCTCGACGACGCCGACCGGCAGATCGTCCTCCTCCGGCACTTCGAGCACCTCTCCACGGCGGAGGCTGCCGAAGTGCTCGGCCTCTCGAAGCCGGCCGCCGGGATGCGGTATCTGCGGGCCATGCGCCGGCTCCGCGACCTGCTCGGCAGCGGCTGA
>CAYRNG010000342.1:0-2617 GCA_964425395.1 uncultured Candidatus Kuenenia sp.
TCACTTCGTCAAGGATCCGGCGGCTTTCACCTTCAACGTCGAGGCGATCCGCGTGCCCAGCGCCCGAGAGCTGGTCTATGCCGATAAGCGGGCCCACTCAGCCGGCCGGCTGCCGGACGACACCTGGATCCTCCGGCCCCAGGACCTGCCCGAGGGCTTCGCCGCCGACGGCGACACCTGGTACTTCCCCCGGGTCTGCGGCACCTTCAAGGAGCGGTCGGGCTGGCACGGCTGCCAGATGCCCGAGCAGCTCTTGGGGCGGATCATCCGGGCCTCGAGCCATGCGGGCGATCTGGTGCTCGACCCGTTCGCCGGCAGCGGCACGACCCTGGCGGTGGCCAAGAAGCTCGGCCGGTCGTTCCTGGGCTTCGAGCTCTCCGAGCAGTACGCCCAGCGGATCCGCGAGCGGCTGGCCAAGGTGCGGGCCGGCCAGCCGCTCGACGGCGCCCCCGAGCCGCTCAAGAGCGTGGCCCCGACGGCCAAGGGGCGGCGGCTGAAGACCCCCTTGACGGCCAAGAACCGCTGACCGCCTCGGGGACTGTCCCCGCCTCGGGGACTGTCCCCTTTCCTGTCCCCGCCTCGGGGACTGTCCCCTTTCCTGTCCCCGCCTCGGGGACTGTCCCCTTTCCTGTCCCCGCAGCCGGCCTTGCCCTGCCCGGCCCGCTGGTGTTGAATCCCGGGCTCCCGTTTCCCAGACCCGCCCGGAGCCCGACCCATGAAATACGGCCTCAATCTTCTTCTCTGGACCGATCGGATGCATGACGGCCTCGTGCCGGTGGTCGAGAAGGTCAAGGCCCTCGGCTACGACGGGGTGGAGATGCCGATCTTCGAACTCAACGAGCCGCTCCACGCCCAGTGGGGCCAGCGGCTCGACGACCTCGGCCTGGCCCGGACCGCGGTCACCGTCCGCAACGCCGGCGACAATCCGATCAGCCCCTCGGCCACGGTCCGGGCGGCGGCGGTGGACGCCATGAAGAAGACGATCGACTGCTGCCGGGCCGCCGGGGCCACGATCCTCTGCGGCCCCACCCACTCGGCGATCGGCGAGTTCACCGGGACGGGCCCCACCGACGACGAGTTCAAGTGGGGCGTGGAGACGATGCAGAAGGTGGCCGAACACGCCGCGGCGGCCGGCGTGACGATCGCCACGGAGTATCTCAACCGGTTCGAGAACTACTTCCTCACGAGCGTGGCCCAGACGGTGGCCTTCGTGAAGGCGGTCGATCACCCGCACGTGCGGATGATGTACGACACCTTCCACGCCAACATCGAGGAGAAGAACATCCCCGAGGCGATCCGGGCGGCCGCCCCTTGGACGGTGCTCGTGCACATCTCCGAGAACGACCGCAGCATCCCCGGCACCGGCCACGTCCACTGGGCCGAGACCTTCGACACGCTCCACGAGGTGGGCTACGACCGCTGGATGGTGGTGGAGGCCTTCGGGCTGGCCCTGCCCAACATCGTGGCGGCCACCAGGATCTGGCGGAAGATGTTTCCCTCGGAGGACCAGCTGGCGAGCGACTCCCTGGCGTTCATGAAGCGGGAGGTCGCCCGCCGCCGCGGCTGAGCCCAGGGGACTGTCCCCGTTTCCCTTCCAAGGGGACTGTCCCCGTTTCCCCCGGTAAACTGCCGTCATTTCCTGGACTACCCGGGAAACGGGGACTGTCCCCTTTCTCCCCGGGGGACTGTCCCCTTTCCTCCCGCGGCCCTCCTCCCATGCCCCGCAAGCCAAGCGACCTGCAGCCCGCGACCGAGGCGGCCGGGTTCACCGCCCCGCCCGCCGACGGCGGCCTGTCGATTGACCGGCTGGCGCAGGCCTTCGCGGCAATGATGGGGCATGCCGATCCCTACACCCCGCCGGCCGCACCGGCCGCGGTGGTGGAAGTGGACGCCTCGCCCGACCTCGACGAGGACGGCGGCCGCGACGACGACTGCCGCGTCAGTCCGCTGTCGATCCTCGAGGCCCTCCTGTTCGTCGGCCTGCCGGGGGGCGAGCCGCTCTCGAGCCAGGTGGTGGCCGGCCTGATGCGGGGCGTGCGGCCCCAGGAGGTCGACGACCTCGCCGCGGAGCTCGAGCGGCGGTATCGGGCCGACCACTGTCCCTACGAGGTGGCCTCGCGGGGTGGCGGCTGGGTGCTGCGGCTGCGGCCGGAGTATGCGGGCTTTGGGGCGGTGCTCGAGCAGCGAAACCGGCTCGTGCGGCTCGACACCGAGTCGCTCGACGCCCTGGCGGTCGTGGCCTGGAACCAGCCGCTGCCGCGGGAGCGGCTGGTGGAGTTTGGCTGCGACGCCCGGCCGGCCACGCTCCGGGCCCTCGTCCGCCGCGGGCTCTTGGCGATCGAGCAGCGGGGTGCCGGCAGCGGCGAGCCGGAGGCCTGCTACGTGACGACACCGAAATTTCTCGAGGTCTTCAAGCTCGAGAGCCTCGCCGACCTGCCGCCCCCCCACGAGCCACCGGGCTGAGCGTCGGGGACTGTCCCCGCCTCGGGGACTGTCCCCTTTCCTTTCCGAAGCGGGACAGTCCCCTGCGGGGACTGTCCCCTTGCCACGCTCAGCCGCCTGCCGCCACCCGCGCCTCGGCGAGGGCCTCCTCTCGCGTCCTGATCCCGCCGTCGAG
>CAYRNG010000343.1:0-15081 GCA_964425395.1 uncultured Candidatus Kuenenia sp.
TCGGCCCCGTTCTCGAAGCAGATGAACATCCCCGGCCAATACTCCTCGAGGCCGTAGCGGCCCTTGTCGGGATGGTCGTCGCCGGTGATGACCGCGTGGGTGAAGCAGCCGGTCCGGAAGCCGAAGCTGGGCCCCGACCGCTTCTCCCACTGCTCGAACGGCGGCAGGTAGACCCGGACCACGACACTCGGACTGTCGGCCACGGAGAGGCCCCGGCCGGTGAACTTGCCGAGGTTGTAGATCAAGTCGTCCTGCTGCATCTGGTAGGTGACGCGGCCCGGAATGCCGGCGTTGAGGGTGGCGATCAAGAGGCCGTGGCTGCTGCCCTCGAGGCCGGGAGCGGGCAATTCGACCCGCTTGACCACGTCGGGGGTGCCCCGCTTGGGCCCCTCGAACCAGCGGCCGTTGGCGCTCTTGCCGAGCGGGCTCCGGATCCGCTTGTCCTGCTCCTCGGAGCTCTTGGGGTGGTTGTAGAACCACTTCCAGTTCTCGTCTTCGAAGTCGTCCACCACGTTCTTGACGAGCGTGCCGGTGCCGGGCACCAGGGGCGGCCGATCGGGCACCGGGCCGGCGACCTTGCCCGAGGGCTGGTTGCCGCGGGAGAAGCTTTTCATGAACCGCCGGCTGGGGGCGGCCTCCGCCACCGCGATCCAGGCTGCCGCCACCAGCACCGCCATGCCAACCATCCAGCGAGCCGTCATGTCGAATTTCCCCCAGGTTCCCGCGTCAGGCTTCGAACGAGCAGGCCTCCGCCTGCCCCCCGAGAGTCATCGGCCGGGCCGGAGGCCAGGAGTCAGAACGATGCGTGCGACCGATTCTTTCCCCGGCTTTTCCCCCCCCCGTTCCCCGAGCCGCCGCCGCCCCCAGCCGCCCCGCCTCACGGTCTTGCCCAGGCTGCCAGCCAGTCGGCGAAAAGCACGACGATTCCTCTGGCGTGGACGGCCCGAACCCGTCACATACCCTCCCGACGGCTCTCGTCGTCTCCCGGGGCGTTGGCCAGCCAGCGGCCCCGGGCAGTGTTCGCCCGGCCCCGTCCAGCCCTTCGAACCATGCATCCATCTTCGCGCTCACCGCTCGGCCGTCGCCAGCCGGCCGTCTTGGTTGGGGAGCTGGTTGCTCAGCTGGCAGCCGGAGTTGCCGTCGGCTGGGCGGTCGGCCTGGTTGCCAGCCCCCTGGCCGCCGCCGAGCCGGCCCGGTCCCATCTGCTGCCGGTCTCCGAGGTCGCCGCCACCGCGGCTTCGGCCCAGGGGATGGGCATGACCCTCTCCCGCGCCTCGCCCGTGCTCCGCCGCCAGCTGGCACTCACCCGCGGGGCGGGGCTCGTCGTCGATGCCGTGACCCCCGGCTCGCGGGCCGCCCGGGCGGGCTTCGAGCCCCACGACGTGGTCGTGCGGCTCGACGACCAGCTGCTCGTGCTGCCCGAACAACTCGACGCCCTCCTCGAGGCTGCCGATCCCGGCGACCGGCTCACCTGCACCGTGCTCCGGGGCGGCCGCGAGCTGGCCCTGCCGCTGGGCGACAGCCCCGCGGTCGCGGCGGCTGCCGCTGCACCGTCCCGCAGCCTCCGGCCCACCGCCTCGTCGCTGGCGCTCGTGCAGCCGGTGAAGGCCCCTGCGACCAGCGCCACGCTCCGCCGGCTCTCCGACGAGACGCTCCTCCGCGAGGATGACGACTATCGGATTCGCGTTTGCCGGGGCGACCAGACCCGGCTGACCGTGGCCGATCGAACCGGCCGGGTGGTATTCGACGAGGCGATCGATTCCCCTGCTGGCCGGGCCCGGGTGCCTGAGCAGGTCCGCGGCCGGGTGGCCGAGATGATGGGGATCCTCGAACCGCCGGCCGCCGCCGGGAAGCCCCGGGCAGCCCTCGGCCAGACCGAACGGATCGGCCGGCTCGACCTGCCGCCGGTCGAGCTCCACTGACATCCGCCGGGCCGCGGCTACCAGCGGCCGGTGGCGATGTCGCGGGTCCAGCCTCCCGCCGCGCCGCCGCGGCCTCCGCCTCCGAGCGAGCGGGTCGCCGAGCCGAAGGCCCGCCACGGGTCGGGACCGGTGAAGGACCCGCCGGGCAGGTTGATGACCCAGGGTCCCGCCCCGCGGGACATCCGCGAAAACGATTCTTCCATCTGCCGGCGGCGGATCTCCGCCTGCCGCCGGGCACGCCTCCGCTCGGCCTCGGCCGTCGCCGCCGCATAGGCCGCTCGGGCCTGCTGCGAGGCCTCGGCCGCGGTGTGGATGGCGTCTTCATACCGCTGCCGCTCGAGGAGCCCGCGGGCGGTGTCGAGGGCGACCGTGGCTGGCCGCACGTCGGCCTGCACCCCCTCGGCATACCAGGCCGCCGCCCGCCGGATCACGGCATCGGCCTCGTCGAGGTCGCGGGCGGCCTGGCGGGCGAGCCGGTCGTCCTCGGCGGCCAGTTCGGCGCCGCGGGCCGTCGCTGTGTCGGCCGCCTGCACGACCTGATCGATCTGGCGGGGGTTGGTCCGCGGCGCCTGGAGGAGACCGCCGGCGAGTTCCAGGAGCCGCTCGGCCTCGCGGCACCGTTCGTTGGCCCGGGCCCGGTCGGTCCGCTGCTGCTCGAGCCTACGGGCGAGCGCCGACGCCTGTTCGCGGCTCTCCCGCCAGCGGGCCGGGAGGGCGTCTTTGAGGCCGTCGAGCTCCCGCCGCCGATCGGTGATCGCACTCAGGCACGATTCGGCCCAGTCTTCCTGCCGGCTGGCCTCCTCGAGCAGGGCGACGGCGCGGAAGAAGTGCTGCGTCTGCATGCTGGCGGCGGCGGCCGCCTCGGCGATCAGGCTCCGGGCCCGGAGCAGGCCCTCCTCGGCCTTGGCGAGGTTGTCGGCCACATCCCCCCAGGCGGCCTCGGCGTAGTGCCGCTCCTGGTGGGCCAGATCGGCCTCGGCCCGCGGCCGCAGGGCAGCCAGCGCCTCGAGTCGGGCAGTCACCGCGGGGAGCAATTCCTCGGCCCGCGTCCGGGCGGCGGCCACGTTCTCGAGCAGCGCGGCCGCCTCGGCCAGCGCCTCCTCGGCCCGCTGGAGATGAGCCTGGGCCATCTCCACGTCGGCCGCATCCAAAAGCCGGGTGGCCAGGGCCGTCTCTTCCGTGGCGGTGACGAGCAAGGGCTCCGGATCGGCGCCCGGCTCGGCGAGCAGCCAGCCATCGGCCCTGAGCGCCGCCACGCGGCCACGGATCTCCTCGATCCGTCCGGCAGCCTGCCGGGCCCGGTCGTCGGTGGCCTCGACAGCATCGACCCGGGCGACCAGGTCTGCCAGCAGGCCCCGGGCGTCTTCCAGGCGACCGCGGGCGGCCACCGGATCGGGCTCGACATCCCCGCCGGCCAGCTCCCGGGCTCGCGTGGCCTCGGCCACCACCCGCTCGAAGGCGGCCGTCGAGCGGCCCCGCCGGGTGAGCCCCTCGAGCCGCTCCCGGGCGGCGGAGAGGTCGGCGTCGGTCGCCGCCGCCAACTCGCGGGCGGTTTCGTGGGCCACCTCGAGGGCGTCGAGCGGAGCCCGGCAGGCCGCCTCCACCTCGGCCAGGGGGGGGCGGGCGTCGGCGGCCTCGAGCATCGCGATCCCCTCGTCGCTGGCAGAGGTCCCCATGACCCCCCCCCTGCGGAGCCGTTCCTCGGCCCGTTCCCAGACGTCCATCAGCCCCAGCCACCGCTCGCGGTAGCGGCGGACCGAATCCTGGACCGCGTCGTAGGCGTCGCGGGTCATGCCCTGCATCGGCGTCAGGAAATCGGGATCGGTGTGGGGCAGCATCCGGTGCCGCTCCTGCTGGCCGTCGAGCAGGTCGGAGAGGGCCACCACCTCCCCCTTGAAGGCGGCGAGCCGGTTGCGGGCGGTCCCCTTGCGGACGACGTGCCGGATCCGCTGCATGAACAGGGCCGTGCCCACCCCGGCCGCGACCAGCGAGGCCAGGCCAATCGGCAGCGTCCGGGTCCGGAACACGTGGGCGGCCTGGGCCCGCCGCTCCTGGGCGGCGACCCGCTCGGCCACGGTCCGCTCGGTGGTGGTCACGAGGTCGGCCAGGCCGTCGGCGTAGAGCATGTCTTTGGCCCGGGGCAGGAAGGCCTTGCTGATCGCTTCCCGCTCGAGCGACCGGAGGTCGAGCCCCGCCTGGGAGAGGATCGAGGGGGGTACGTCCATCGCGATCGTCCGGTCACCGATGTCGAGCACGATCGTGACGTCGCTGGCTGGATCGAAGCGGGCCTTGTCGCGGGCCTGCCACCACTGGTCCACGATCCGCGGCAGGAGGGTGGCCGCGCCGCCGCTGGTCCCGCTCGACTTGACGACCACCGCCCGGTAGGTGCGGCCGGTGTCGGCCTTGGCCTTGGCGATCGCCGCGCGGAGGACGTCGAAGTCGTCGGTCACCCCGGGGCCGACGAACACGGTCGTCTGGCTGTCGGCCGGCGGCGGCGCCGGCGGCGTGTCGGCGCTGGCGGCCTCGAGGCCAGAGGCGGTGAGCAGGGCCGTGGAGGCCAGGAGGGAGAGCCACGAGGAGTGACGCATGGAGAGACTTCTCAGGATGTGACGTACTGACACTGCCGGCCCGTCCGCCTGTGGGAGGACCCCGCGGCCCGAGTCTATCACCCCTCCGGAGCGAAAATCTCCTCGCCGGTCAAGGGAATTCCAACCGCGGCGGCGGCGGCCGCTGCCGTGCCGAGGGTCGCCGGCCCACCGGCCCCCACGATGATCGACGCCCTCAGGCTCCGGGCCTCAATCACGACCGCGGCGATCTCGGCCGGGTCGCCGCGGTCGGCCAGCCGGACGCGATGGCGGCGGCCGGCGGCGGCGAGCGACCGGGCCCAGGCAGGGCCGCCGCGGGCGATCGCCGGCCCGTCGGCCACGACCAGCACCGCCCCGGCAGGCAGGCTCTCGGGCCGGCCGCTCACGGGCGATAGCCCCCCATCTCCTCGGCCGTGATCCGCGGCGGCGAATAGGACGGGGGCGGGGGAGGCAGGGGCACTCCGCGGCCGGCCGGCAGGGACGATTCCCGCCCCTGGCCCGGCAGGATGATGGCCCCGGTTCGGCCTGGCGGCCGGCCCGCGGGCACGAGACCGCCGCCGGCAGGGCCCGGTGCCAAGCGATCGGCCGGCAGCCGACCGGCGTTGAGATCTGGCCGCGGGGTGCCGCCGTAGCCAGGCACGGCCGCCGGAGCGCCGGCCCGTAGGCCGCCGGTCGTCGTCGAGCCGAGCGGCCGCGGCGGCAGCCAGGAGGCGCGGCCCGACCGTTCGCCGGCCGGCGGCGTGCCGGTATTGAGAGCCGGCCGCTGGGTGCTGCCCTCACGAGCCGGGGCCGCGCGGTCCGGTTGAGGCGGGTCGCCCGCCGGCTGGTTTGAGTTCGGTGCGGTCGGGCTCGGCGTGACCAGGCTGGGAGGGGCGAGATTCGGCGCCGACATGCCCGGCAGCGGGTTCTCCGACTGCCGCCGCGGCGGGGCCGGCTCGATCTCGGGGGGCAGCCGGAAGACGGGCTCGTCGCTGTCGTCATCCGGGCCGAGCTCGGCGGCAGCCTCGCGGGGCAGGCCGGTGAGGGGATCGAGGCCGGTGCCCAACTGCATCTCGAGCCGCTGCCGCCGCATCCGGGCCCGGGCCAGATCGGCCTCCGACTTGCTGATCGTGCCGTCGCCGTCGAGATCCCAGCTCCGGATCAGCTCCTCGCGGGTAAGCCCCGTCTTGGGGCCGCTGCCCCCGGGCACGAGGCCGCCCCCCCGCGGGTCGGCAGCCTGCTGGCCGAGGGCGGTGGCCGCGGCACACGCCAGCAGCAGTCCCGCGGCGGGAAGAAGCGGCTTCATGACAGGCTGGCCTCTCGGGTTCCAGGAGCTTCGCGACGTCATTTTTTCATGGCGGCAGCCTTTCGGCAAGCGGCGGGGGGTCGAAGCTCCCCGCTCCCCCTACCGAGAGCAGCGATCCCTTGGATCGGAGCGGACTGACTGGTCAGACGCTCACTGCCAGAGCCAGCCGCCTCGGCCGTGCAGGCGTTATACTGAAGGCATGGGTCTTCGCCTCGCCGTTGCCGTCGGCCTTGCTCACGTCTTCGCCGCGACGGCGGCCGGCGCCGCGTTCCAAAGCGACTGGCGGCGGATGCACGACCGCGTCTGGCTCGGGGCCGACGTCTGGGCCAACCCCATGGAGGACTGGCGGGTGGCCGACGGCTGGGCGGAGTGCGTGCGGGGGGCCGGCGGCCGCAGCGTGCATCTGCTCACCCACCAGCTGACCGATCCGTCGCGGCCCTTCGCGATGGAGGTGTCCATGCGGCGGCTGGAGGAGGGGCAGCCTGGTGGCGGCGGGTTCCGCCTCGGCGTCCGCAGCGACATCGACGAGTATCGCAGCAACTGCTTCGCCCCCGGCGGCATCGACGCCGGAATCTCGGGGCCGTCGCTCGTGCTCGGGCCCCACGCCGTGCCCCTCCCGGATGACGTGTGGGCGGGCCCGGTGCGGCTGGCGGTCGCGGGAAGCCCCGAGGGCGAGCAGGTGCGGCTGCGGCTCACCGCGGCGACCGCCGCCGGCACGCCGCTTGCCGCCGTGGAGGGCCGCTTTCCCGCCGCCAATCTGCGGGGCAATGTCGCGATCGCCAACGGCTTCGTGCCGCCTGGCTCCCGCAACCGCCCGGCCCAGGCGGGGCAGAGCCGCCATGCGTTCACCGACTGGCACGTCTCCGGCGACGCCTTCACGGTCGATCTCGCGCACCGGTTCGGGCCGATCCTGTGGTCGATGTACACGGTGAGCGACTCCCGGGGTGACGATGGATACGTGCTCAAGCTCACCGCCCTGACCGGGCCGCTCGGCGCCGCGGACGACCATGCCATGGCCCTCGAGATCTTCGAGGGAGGCTCGTGGCGGCAGGTCGGCACGGCCCGTCTCGATCCCGATGCCTGGACGGCCACCTTCCGTGTACCCCAGTGGAATGCCGCCCGAGAAACCCCGTTTCGGCTCGTGCTCCGCGAGCGGTGGCGGGAGGCCGCGGAGACGGTGGCGACCCGCGAGGGGCTCATCCGGGCCGAGCCGGTCGGGCGGCCGCTGCGGATGGCGGGCCTCACCTGCCAGAACGACTACGCGTTTCCCTACGCACCGGTGGCCGAGAATCTCGCCCGGCTCGACCCCGATCTGCTCTTCTTCTCGGGCGACCAGATCTACGAGAGCCACGGCGGCTTCGGCGTGATCCGGGCGCCGGCCGAGCCGGCGATCCTCAACTACCTGCGGAAGTACTACCAGTTTGGCTGGGCGTTTGGCGAGGTGATGCGGTCGCGGCCGACGCTCGTGCTGCCGGACGACCATGACGTCTTCCAGGGCAACGTGTGGGGTGAGGGCGGGCGGCCGATGCCCGAATCGCCCGATCGTGGCGCCTCCTGGACGGGCGGCTACATCCAGCCGGCCCGGATGGTGAACGTCGTGCACCGCACCTGCACCTCCCACCACCCCGACTTCCCCGACCGGGAGCCGGTGGAGCAGGACATCAGCGTCTACCATGGCGATCTGGTGTGGGGTGACGTCTCGTTCGCGATCATCGCCGACCGGCAGTTCAAGAGCGGCCCGGAACACGTCCAGACCGACGGGAAGCGGGCCGACCATGTCGTCTCCGCCGACTTCGACACCGCCGCCCTCGACGTTCCGGGTCTCGTCCTGCTCGGGGAGCGGCAGGAGGATTTTCTGAAGCGGTGGTCGGCCGACTGGCGGGGCCATCGCCTGAAGGTGCTCTTGAGCCAGACGGTCTTCGCCGGCATGGCGACGCACCACGGCCAGTTCGACGGCTACCTCAAGGCCGACCTCGACAGCGGCGGTTGGCCGCAGTCGGCCCGCAACGCCGCCCTGCGTGCCGCCGCCGGCTCCGCGGCGCTGCATGTCTGCGGCGACCAGCACCTCGCCTCGCTCGTGCAGTATGGCGTCGAGGAGCCGCGGGACAGTCTCTGGGCCTTCTGCACGCCGGCGATCGCCGTCGGCTATCCCCGGTGGTGGCGGCCCGATGATCTCGGCAGCCCTATCCGGGATCGCCCCGGTCATGGCCTGCCGGACACGGGTAGCTACGTGGATGGCCTCGGCAATCTGGTGTTCGTGCAGGCGGTCGGCAATCCGGAGGTGGGCACCGCGAAGCACCGCTACGAACTCGCGCACCAGAAGGGGAGCGGCTTCGGCATGATCACGATCGATCCCGAGGCGCGGACCTACCACATCGAGGCATTTCGCTTTCTCGTCGATGCCACCGATGGCAACCCCGCCAACCAGTTTCCCGGCTGGCCCTTCACGCTCCACCAGGACGAGGTGTCTTCGAGCCGGTCGACGATTCCTGATGCCCCCATTCCCGCCCGTTGACCTCGGCTTTTCGGATCTCGGCTCGGGTGCCGCGGGGTCGGCGTCGACCTGGTGCGGAAAGAGGACCCCGAACGGTACTGTCTTTCGCCAGGCCACCGGCACCAGCCCCCTGAAGTATCGGGCCTCCGCCCGGACCGGGGCCTGACCGGTCCACTTCGCCGGGGCAACGTGGAAACCGACCGTCAGCGAACGAATCGGCGGCGGGCCCAGCCGGTGGCGGCGAGGCCGAGGCCGAGGCCGACGAGCAGCCAGGCCGAGGGCTCGGGCACGACGACAACATTCAGGCTGCCGGTCTCGAAGTAGGCCGAGACGCCGTCGCCGAGATCGTAGGCGTTGGTCGAGCCGAGGTTGTCGAGGTTCGTGGTGTCGACCGTGCCCGAGATCAGCGTGTAGGTGCCCGTTGGCGTGGTCGACGAGATCCCGACCAGGTCGTCGATCCCGAACCGGCTGCCCTGGGTGCCCGCAAAGAACGAAGCGGTTCCCCCCGACATCACCAGCGTCTCCGTCGTGCTGAAGACCAGCTTCGACCCCTCCCCGAATACCAGATCCCCGAGGATCGAGCCGGCTCCGCCGAGCGACTGCCCCGAGCCGAGCGTGAGCCCGCTGACGAGGGCTGAGAGATCGAGCGACGCTCCCGAGGCGAGGCTCAGGCCGGAGCTGCCCGCGACCGCCGCTGCATCGGTGAGCTTGAGCGTGCCGGCCGAGACGGTGGTCGCCCCGCCATAGGTATTGGCCCCGCCGAGGATGAGCATGCTCGTGCCCGTCTTCACGAGCCCGAGCCCGGCCCCGTCGTCGTCGATCGGGCCGTTGAAGAAGATGCCGGTGGAGCCGGCCGCCGGGCTCATGTTGACCGTGACGGTGCGGGACTCGCCGGCGATCGTCATCGGGCCGGTGAAGACGAGATCCCGGTCATTGCCGGAGGATAACGAGAAGAAATCAACGTCCCCTGCGAGCGTCGTGTCGTTACCGATCGTCCTGCTCCCCTGCGTCGTCGACCGCAGCCTGCCCCCTTCGATCGTGAGCGGCCCGCTGCCGAAGCCGGTGTCGTTCGTGTACGCGACCGTGGCCCCGGGCTTGATCGTCGTGCCGCCGGAGTAGGTGTTGGCATTGGTAACCAGCGTGCCGGAACCGGATTCAAAGATGACCGCGCCGGTGCCGGAAAGATTGCCGAACGTCAGGTTCCCGGCGTCGACGCCGCGGAACGTGGCCCCGGAGTCTGTCACGGTAAACGTACGACCATTGAAGGAATAATTACGGGTCTCACCCGGATTCCACTCGATCGTGCCGCCGTCGACCGTGATTGCCCCGCTGCCGAGCAATCCTTCCGTGTTCGAGATGGTGAGCGTGGCGTTCGTGACGGCGATCGCACCGAGCTGGTTGGAGCCGGAGAGCGTGAGCCGATTGCCGCCGGTCACGCTCAGGCCGATCGTGCCGGAGAGAGAACTGGCAAACGTGCGGTCACCCGCGGCCGTGTCGATGCCGAGCACGGAGTTCGCGGCGAAGTTGCCGGTGCCGAGCATCGCCTCGAGCGTCGCGTCGTCGAAGGCCGTGCCCGTCGCGAGCGTCGCTCCGGCGGCGACCGAGTAACTGCCGGAGGTGGTGAGGCCGGGAATCGCCGCGGTGTTGGTGACAAGCAGCGTGCCCGCGGACACGGTCGTGCCGCCGGCATAGTCGCTCGTCGCACCACTGACAGTGAGCGTGCCGGTGCCGATTTTCACGAGGCTGCCGGGGCCCGTGAGCGTCCCGGCGAACGTGCTCGAGGCGTCGCCCCCGCCAACCGACAGGGCGACCGCCCCGGCCGCCGTGGTCTGGAGGGCAAGCGTGCCCGAGCCGGCGAGGCCGCCGAACGTCGCCGCCGTGATCCCGCTGTCGATGGCGAGCGTGCCCGCGCCGTCGGTGTCGAACGTGCTGCCGAAGAGGGCAAGCGACGTTGCGGTCGTGCCGCTGGAGAGCGTGAGCGTGCCGCCGTTCACGCGGGTCGTGCCCGTGAACGAGTTCGTGCCATTGACGAACGAGTTGCCCGTGGTCACGAAGACCGGACCGAGCGTCAGGTTGCCGGCCCCGTCCTTCACCAGCGACACGTTGCCCGTGAGAAGGCCGCGGTAGGTGCTGTTCGTGCTCTGGTTGACCGTGAGCGTGCCGCTCGTGAGCGACGTGTTCGTGACGTAGCCGTTGGCGTAGCCGTTGCGGTTGAGGAGGCCGGTGCTCTGGAGCACGGCCACGGTCTGGTTGAAGCCGTTGAGATCGAACGTGGCCGCCTGGGATGCTCCTGAAATGTTTGCCGTGGTGAACACGTCGAGCGTCGTGCCCGTGGGGAGGGCGTCGTCGCGTCCCAGCCGCAGCCAGCCGCGCAGGAGGCCGGTGGAGCCCGTGTAGGTGGAGGGGCCGGCGAGCGTCACGCCATATTGACTGCCCGTGTTTTCCTTGCCGTCGCCCCAGCCGCTCAGCACGAAATTGCCGCCCCCCACCGTGCCGGTGATCACGAGATTGCCCTCGCGGTAGCCGAGCCGGCCGCTCGTGAGCGTCACGTTGCCCGCCCAGGTGCCGGACGAATTGAGGGCCGTCAGGCCGCCATCGTTGTTTACTCCGGAAGCGTTGCCGCTGAGCGAGATCGTCGCGCCCGCCCCTGCGCTCACGCCGTTGCCGACCGAGACGCCCGACGTGTTGCCCGTGATGTTGACGACGGTCGAGCCGCCGAGGGCGTTGGCATGCCCGAGCACGAGCACGCCGCTTTCCGCGGCGAGCGTGGTCGTGCCGGAATAGCTGTTGGAGCCCGTGAGCACGAGCCTGCCGCCTCCCGCCTTGAGCAGGCCTTGCGTGCCGGCGAGGGTCGCGGAGATGTCGGCCCGGTTGGACGTGCCGACGGTGATCGTCGGCGTGCCGCTCGCCACATCGAGGGTGAGGATATTGCTCTCATTCCCGTCGTTCCCGAGCAGCCATGGCGTCGAGAACGACGGAGACACGGTGTCGTTGAATGTGAGGTTGCCGATCGTGCGGCTCGAGTCGAGGCCGATCGTCGTCGCAGCCGTGATGTCGGAAGTGAAACTCGCTGTCGCACCGGCACCGTCGGCGATCGCACCACCCGACCAGTTGCCCGAGTCACTCCAGAAGCCGCTCGTCGTGCTCGTCCACGTGCCGCTCGTCTGGGCGGACGCCACGCCGCCCTGCGACAGAATCATTCCCAGGAGCAGGACCGCGGCAACGATGCCCCGCGTGCATGGAAGGCGATCCCAGGGATCAGAGTCGAGCCTCAGGAATTTCGCCATCGCCTCATTCCCAGAAAAGTCCCCGTCCTCCTTCGAGCATCAAGCCTGGAGATGATTCGATCGCCCGTGGCCCCGCGATGCAACTTCGAAAATACGGCTTTTTTCTTCGAAAAAAGAGAGTCCGGCTCATGGCACTTCCGCAGCCAATGCCGGCATCGCGGCCGCCGAGGGCGATCGCAAGGCTCGGGATGCCCTCTGGAAGGCACGATTGGTCGCCGCCTGCTACGGCGTCGGCGGCCCCACGTGCTGCGGTGGCTCGAGCGACGCCGGGCCGGCCTCGGCCGTGCGGACCGGCGGCAGGGCACCGACGAACGGGGCGGCCGTCCGCTCGAGTTCGGTCACCGCCGCCTCCCGCAGCCGGGCCACGAGCCCGCCGTGGGCCGCCTTGGCCGCGAGATTCGCAAGTTCCTCGGGATCGCTTTCGAGATCGTAGACCTCCTCGATCTCCCCCGGCACGAGCGACCGCACGTACTTGTAACGGCCGTCCCGAAGCAGCACCCACCAGGGCACGCCGGCCTGCGCGTAGATCGCCTCGCCCGCGGGAATCGTCGCGGTGTCGGCGCCGTAGCTCCGCGCCGTGTGCGTGAGGAGCATCGGCGGCACGGCCACGTCGCCGGCCCCCGGCTCGAGCAGCCGCGTGAACTCCCGGCCGTGCAGTGGCCAGGGAATCTGCACGCCGGCGAGCTGGCAGAGCGTGGCCGTGAGATCGGGAGAATTCACCGGCTGGCGCCGCACTTCGCCGGCGGCCACGTGCCCCGGCCACGAGAGAATCAGCGGCGAGGCCATCGTTGCATCGTAGGGGGCGAGCTTCGAGTTGCAGCCGTGCTCGCCGACCGCATAGCCCTGATCGGTGGTGTAGACGACGATCGTGTCAGCGAGCTGACCCGACTCCTCGAGCGCCGCGACGAGCCGGCCGACGTTCTCGTCGATCGCGAGTGTGCACTCGTGGAACTGCTGCACGAGCGCCGCGTGGGACTTGCCCGGCGTGTCGGTGTCGAACCCGTCGGTCTTCTTGCCGCGGCGGCGGAGCACCGGCCGGCCGTCGGGCCCCGGCATCCAGGCGCTGGTGCGGGCGAGGTAGGCCGGCTTGTCGGGCCAGGGGCCGAAGATGTCGGCCGGGATCTCGACCTCGCGGTCGGCGTACGTCCCGCGGTGTCGATCGGCCGGCGTCGTCGGCCCGTGCACGGCGCCGTAGCAGAGCCACAGGAGCCACGGCCTGTCGGCGGGCCGGTCGCCACCCCGGATGTAGTCGATGGCGAGATCGGTGTAGACGTCGGTCGAGTAGCCCTCCATCGGCTTCTCGACGCCGTTGAAGGAGAGGATCTGGCCGGTGTAATACGCACCCGCGTTGTCGGGGAGTTTCGGCCGGTTCCAGACGATCTGGTGATCCCAGTCACGGCCGAGTCCGGGATCGGTGCCGGTGTGCCACTTGCCGATGTGCGCCGTGTGGTAGCCCTGTCGGCGAAACTCCCGGGGCACGAAGGGGCAGGCCTCGGGATCGTAGACGCTGCCCGGATAGGTGCCCTCCATCCGCATCGACTCGATGCCGTGCTGCAGCCGGCCCGTGAGCAGGCTCGCCCGCGAGGGCATGCACCAGGCCCCGAGGTAGGCCCGTTCGAACCGCACGCCCCCGGCGGCAAGCCGGTCGATGTGCGGCGTGCGGACCCAGTCGGGCGACTCGGGACAACAGCCGAGCGTCTTGAAGGGCTGGTCGTCGGTGAAGATGAAGAGAATGTTGGGCCGGGCCGCGGGCGACCCACCGCCTGGAGACGCTGCAGCTGCGGGCGACAGCGCCGACAGGGCCGCAGCCATCCAGACGGCCACGGCCGCGAGCCGAGACATGCCCAAGAAGCCTCGTGAGGGTGGTGCTGTGAAGGTGTGCATGACACGGCTCCCAGACCAGATTTTCCGGCGCCGGCGCTGCGGGGTCACTCGTAGTCCCACTTCGATTCCCAGCGGTCGCCGAGCGCCCGCTGGAGGGCCCGGAGCCGGCCCTGGTAGTGCTCGAGCGTGGCGGCGTGGGCCGGGTCGGCGGCGAGGTTTTTCGTCTCGTGGGGGTCGCGGTCGAGGTCGTAGAGTTCGAAGGCTGGCCGGTGGATGTACTCGCCGACGGTCCGCGGGCCCCAGGGGGCGTCGAGCGACGTGCGGAGCTGGGTCTGCCAGGCGCTCGCCTCCCAGAGGTCGCTGGCGAACGGGAAGGGAAGCGGATGGGCGATGTTCCAGATCAGCTTCCACTTCCGGTCGCGGACGGCCCGCATTGGATAGTACATCTGGATCTCGTGGAAAGTGTGCGAGGCGAAGAGTTCCTCATGGTGCGGCGCGGCCGGATCACCGAGGATGCCCAGCCACGACCGGCCGTGGTAGCTGCCGAGCCCCTGTCGCGGGCCGCGGTTTTCCCGGGCGGCGTAGGGCTTGTCCTTCCAATACTCACGCGGTTCGATCCAGCGGGCGGGACGGTTCTTCTCCCGATCGAGACCGCCGGCAAAGTCGAGCAGCGTCGGGGTGATGTCGATATGGCTCACGAGGGCCTCCTGCCGCACGCCTCGCCGGCTGGCGAAGGGATCCCTGACCACCAGGGGCACCCGCAGGCCCCCCTCGTAGACGGTCGTCTTCCCGCCGGGAAACGCCATCCCGTGATCGCTGGTGAAGACGATGAGGGTGCGGTCATACGCGCCCGCTTGGCGGAGGATCTCGACCAGCCGGGCGAGCCCCTGATCGACGCGGCTGCAGCTCTGATAGTAGTGGGCCAGCTCGCTGCGGGTCGCGGGGGTGTCGGGCAGAAAGGGGGGCACCGGCACGGCGGCCGGATCGAAGAACACCTCCGTGACGCCGGGGTGAGCCACCCGGCGGGGCAGGTTGCCGAACAGGTCGGGCTTGAGCTCGAGCGGCGACTCGGCGTCGGTGCCGCCGCCGCGGTGGGGGTCGGACGTGGCGATGTAGAGAAAGAAGGGCCGCTCGTCGGCGGCCGTGATGAACTCCCGGCAGGCCTCGGCCATGGCCACGGCGTTCCGGGGCGGGCCCGGAATCCGGTGCTCGAAGTGATAGACCTCCTCCGGGGCGACGTGGAACTTCCCCGTGATCGCCGTGCGGTAGCCGGCTTCGGCCAGGGCCCGTGGCAGCGACAGGCTCACCACGTCGTACCAGCTGGCGAACTTGTGGAAGTCGTGCTGATGGCCGTATTGCCCGTTGGCGTGGTTGTGCAGGCCGCTGAGGATCACCGACCGGCTGGCCGAGCAGCTCGCCGTGGTGGCATAGGCGTTGAGGAACACCGTGCCGTCGGCCGCCAGGGCATCGACGGCCGGCGTCACGGCGACCGGATCGCCGTAGCAGCCGAGGGTGGGGCTCTCGTCGTCGGTCACGAAGAGGACGATGTTGCGGCGGGCCGCCGCGGCCGGTGCCCCGGGCTCGCCACCGGCCAGCGGGCCGGAAAGGCTGGCCAAGGCGGCCGGCATCACCATCGCCAGGAGCACCGCCCGGCGGGGTGGACGCAGACCTGGAAGCCCGAGCC
>CAYRNG010000344.1:0-1504 GCA_964425395.1 uncultured Candidatus Kuenenia sp.
ACGCCGCCAAGATCCCGCAGCCGGAGTTGGCGGGCGATCTCCTTGGCCGCGATCAGGTTCATCTGGTAGGCGTTTTCCTCGGCACTCTTCTCGGTGCGGAAGCTGCCCGAATTGACGTCGATCGCCACCAGGGCCTCGGTCTGGTCGATCACGATCGACCCGCCCCCCTTGAGCGGCACCTTCCGCTGGTGGATCCGGCCGATCTCGTCTTCCAGGCCGTAGCGATGGAAGAGCGGCTCCTTGCCTTCGTAGAGCTGCAGCCGCTCCACGTACTTGGGCATCACCATCTCGAGAAACTCGCGGGCCCGCTCGTAGGCGGCCGGCTCGTCGATCAGGATCCGCCCCACGTCCTCCGTGAACATGTCACGGATTGTGCGGATGATCATGTCGCTTTCCTGGTAGATGTCGATCGGGGCGGAATACTTCCGCATCCGCCGCACGATGCTCTTCCAGAGCCGCAGCAGGTAGGCCATGTCGCGGGCCATCTCCGACTTGGTCCGCTCCGTGCCGGCTGTCCGGACCACGAAGCCGACCCCCTTGGGGGGCTGAAGGTCGAGCATGATGTCGCGGAGCACGCGGCGATCCCGCTCGTCGTCGATCTTCTTGGAGATCCCCACCCGGCCCAGCGGCGGCATCAAGACGAGATACCGGCCGGGGATCGAGATGTAGGTGGAGAGGGTCGGCCCCTTGGTGCCGAAGCCCTCCTTGATCACCTGCACGAGCACCTCGTCGCCCCGCTTGAGGATGTCTTGGATCGGTGGCTTGACCCGGGGCCGGTCGCCGATCCGGGGCTTGCGGCGGGTGGCGGTCCGGCCCCCCTCCTCCCCCTCGCCCGTCTTGGGCGGCTCGGCGTCGAAGGCCTTGTCGGGGTCGAGGCCCCCCTGCCGGTAATACTGCGGCTCGATGTCGCTGATGTGGAGGAAGCCGTTGCGGCCCACCCCGAAGTCGACGAAGGCCGCCTGGATCGAGGGCTCGATGTTGACGATCCGCCCCTTGTAGATGTTGCCGACGTAGTTGTCCTGGCTGGTCCGCTCGACATACAGCTCCTCGAGCAGCCCGTCTTCGATGATCGCGATCCGGCACTCCTCCGGCTGCGACACGTTGATCAGCATCTCCTGCTTCATCGACTCATCTTCCTTCCATTCGTTTCCGCCCCTGCGGGCGGCGTGGCCCTCAGGCCACCGTCTCGGCGAGCAGCCGACGGAGCTGGTCGCGGAGGTAGGTCTTGACCTCCCGCGCCCCGTCCATCGTCAGCGCCTTGTCGGCGATCAGGCGGCAATCGGCGACCGAAACGCTTCGGCACGCCTGCTTGACCTCCGGGATGACGCTGGCTGGCACGCTGAGCTGCCGCAGGCCCATCCCCAGGAGAAGCTGCGTGAACATCACGCTGCCGCTCATCTGACCGCACACATTGGCCGGCACGCCGGCCTCGGCCGCCACGTCCAGCGAGCGGCGCAACAGCCGCAAGACCGCCGGATCGCAGGCGTTGTACAAATCAGCCACT
>CAYRNG010000345.1:0-2825 GCA_964425395.1 uncultured Candidatus Kuenenia sp.
CCCGTCGTCATCCACCCGGATCGTGAGGGCCAGGCCGCCGCTGCGGGCCAATTCCTCGACGTCGTGGGCGAGGAAGCTGAACAGCCGGTGGAGCGTGTCGTTGGTGGGATTGACCGCCCACACGATCTCGTCCACGGCCCGGGTCAGGCTCTGGGCGCTCTTGAACATCTCGTCGAGCGCCTCGTCGAGTTGCGGCTGGCCGCCCCCCGCGGCCGGCGGCCCGCCCCGGGAGCCGCTTCGCATCACGTCGCTGAGCATCGCCATCTGGGCGAGGCCCGCCCCCAGGCTGTCGTGGATGTCGCGGGCGATCCGGGCCCGGTCTCGCTGCCGCTCCTGCTCCCGCTCGAACTGGGCGATCCGCCGCCGCGCGACCGCCCGGCTCGCGACCATGCCGCCCGCCGCGGCCAGCCCCGCCACCCCGGCCGCGGCCGCCGCCAGAAACCAGGGCGTCTGCCAGAAGGCCGCGGCGACCACGATCTCGATCGCGGCTGCGGGGGCCTCTTCGACGGCGTCGCCCCGCAGCCGCCGCACCTCGAAGCGGTGGCGGCCCGGCGGGATCGCCGCGGCGGCATAGCTTCGGCTGGTGTCGCTCGCCGGCGGCGACCAAGCGGCATCCACGCCGGCCAGCCGCGTCTGGTAGAGCGGCGGCTCGAAGTCGTGGGTGGTCACGTCGGCCCAGCGAAACAGCGACTGGTTGTCGCGCTCAGCGTGATCGATCGTGATCCTGCTCCCCGGGGCGCTGCCGGCCGCCGCGAGCCGCGCCGGATCGACCGCGACGATCCCGGCCGCCGTCGTGGCGAGCAGCCCGTGGCCCGGGGCGAATGCGAGCCCGCCGAGCAGTTCCGTCTCGCCGAGCCCGTCGAGCGGCCCGAGCACGATCCCGCGGACGACGCTCCGAAGGCCGGCGGCGAAGGCGGCGAGGTCGGCGAGGCGGATCCCCTGCAGGTGGCCGTCGCGAAACGCCAGCCAGAGGCGGCCGGAATCGTCCGCGGCCAGCTGCACGATCGCCCGCTCGGCCAGGCCGTGCCGCGTGTCGAGGAGCGTCGTCTGGCCGGCGGCAGCCCGCCGCAGCAGGCCGCCGTCGCCGGCGGCCCAGAGCGTGCCATCGGCCGTGCGGAGAAACCTCACCGTCCGCCGGCCGGGCATCTGGGCCGCAGGCACGACCTCCACGACGCTGCCATCGGCGGCCAGCCGCTCGATGCCGCGGCCCTGTACGGCTACGAGCAGGCTGCCGTCGGGCTCGGCGAAGAGGCCGAGCACGGGCAGCGGCGTGGGGGTGATGGAGGCGTCGAGAAATTCAAACCGGTCCCGCTCGGGGATGTAGCGGGCCAGGCCGTTCATCGTGCCCGCCCAGACCGTGCCGGCGGCATCGCAGGCCAGCGCGTTGACGTTTCGCACTTCGAGCGGCAGGGTGCGGGGCTGGGTGAGCATCCGCGTCGAGCCCGGCTCCACAACATGGATAAAAGAGTCGCGGGTGCCCACGAAGAGCCGGCCGTCGGGCGTCTCCGCGATCGCCGTCGGCGTCACGCCCGCGGGCAGTTCGGCGATCGGCTCGTGCCCCCACTGAGCGGCCGGTTTGTCGTCGAGCGGATCGCCAGCCGGCGGCACCAGCCGCACCACCGCCCCGGCGATGCCGGCCGCGAGCGAGCCGTCGTGCCGCCTGACGACGACTCCGCAGGGGGGCAGCGGCGACGCCGCGAGCGACGTCCGGCTGATGTTCAGAAGCCCGCCCGTGCACGCGGCCCAGAGCCCGCCCCGGCGGTCGGTCGCCAGCCGGTGGGTCGTGAGTGAAAACCCGGGCAGGCCGGTGAGGATCGTCTGCCAGGTGCCGTCGCGAAGGGCGTGCATCGAGGCGTGGGTGGCCAGCCAGACCGTGCCGTCCGGGCCTTCGCAGATGTGCCCCTCGCGGGCCGCCGTGGCGGGCTTCGTAGCCATCGGGTATTCGTGCCAGGCCTCGTCGTGAAACACGGCCGCCCCCTCGACCGTTTGTGAGTCGGCGTCGACCAGGCCGGCCCAGAGCCCCGAGTCGCCGGCGGCCAAGTTGATGATCCGCCGGGCGATCGGCCCGTCGGCAACGCGGGCCACGCCCTCGCGGACCCGCCGGGCCCGGCCGTAACCATAGACCCAGAGATCGGCGGAGCGGCCATCGAAGGCGGCCGCATAATAGATGAACTCCGGGATCGTGCCGGAGAGCGGATGGGGGACGAGCATCGTGCCATCGCACGTTGCCAGGAGGTTCTTGCCGACGAAGAGCGGCTGGCCGCTGGGACTGAACGTGAGGCCCCAGAGTTCGCCGCCCGCATGCGGATACGCGGCCCAGTCGTCCGGCGTCGAGCGGTCGAGTGCGGCGGGTGGCCGGGCGACCGCGGCGCCGGTGGTGCCGACAAGCCAGAGGCGGCCGTCGGGGGCGAACCCGAGCCCGCGAAATTCGCCGATCACGCTTTGCAGCCAGGCGGCCACGGGCTCCGGGAGCAGGGCAAACTGCCGGCCGTCGAATCGCATGAGATCCGAGCGGCTCGCCGACCACACGGCATCGTCGGCCGCCACGGCCACGCCGACCAGCGGCGTCGCGGCGAGCCCGTCCTCCACCGTCCACCAGCGGATCGCGTAGCCGCCCGAGGCGTCGAGCTTCGCGGCTGCGGCCAGGGCGGCCCCGGCCGCCAGCCACACGACGAACACCGCCACGAGCCCGCTTCTGCCCCAGATAGCGGTCGGCGGGCCTGCGACGATTTGATCCCGAGGTCGCGTGGCTGACACTTTTTGGCTCCCGTTTCCGGGTTTTTCCCGGCAACTGCCGCCGCCTCCGGCTGCCGCGGCCCATCCGC
>CAYRNG010000346.1:0-2720 GCA_964425395.1 uncultured Candidatus Kuenenia sp.
CGACCCGCTTGGGGTCGATGTTGACCACGGTCGCGCAGCTGCCGAGCCGGTCGGCGACCGCCGTGACCAGTTCCGGCGTGCGGACGGCCGCCGAGTTGATGCTCACCTTCTCGGCCCCGGCCTGGACGAGCCGGGCCGCGTCGTCGAGGGAGCGGATACCGCCGCCGACGGTGAACGGCATGAAGATCGTCTCCGAGACCCGGCGGACCATGTCGAGCATGATGTCGCGGCCCTCGTGGCTGGCTGTGATGTCGAGAAACACGAGCTCGTCGGCCCCCTCCGCCTCGTAGCGGGCCGCCACCGCGACCGGGTCGCCGGCATCGACGAGCTCGAGAAACTTCGTCCCCTTGACGACGCGGCCCCGTTCGACGTCGAGGCAGGGAATGATCCGGGTGGCGAGCATGAGGTCAGGAGACCGTTCCCTCCTCGGGGCTCGAGGCGGTGGCGTAGCGCCGCCGGGGAATCCGGCCCGCCAGATAGGCCAGCCGGCCGGCGGTGCAGGCATCCCGCATCGCCCGGGCCATGCGGAGCGGGTCGCGGGCCTGAGCGATGGCCGTGTTCAAGAGCACGCCGTCCACGCCGAGCTCCATCGCCGCCGCCACGTCGCTGGCGGTGCCGACGCCGGCGTCGACGATCACCGGATAGTCGGGGTCGCCCTCCTTGAGGTACTCGAGGCAGATCCGCAGGGCGTTGGCATTGAGGATTCCCTGGCCCGAGCCGATCGGGCTGCCGGCGGGCATCACGCTGGCGGCCCCGAGCTCCTTGAGCCGCCGGGCCACCACGGGGTCGTCGCTGGTGTAGACGAGCACGGTAAAGCCGTCGGCCACGAGCCGCTCGGTGGCGGCGAGCGTGCCGACCGGGTCAGGCAGGAGCGTGCGGCGGTCGCCGAGCACCTCGAGCTTGACCCAGTCGGCCGCGGTGCTCCCCATGTCGCGGAGCAGTTCGCGGCCCAGCCGGGCCACCCGGATCGCGTCGTCGGCCGTGTAGCAGCCGGCCGTGTTGGGGAGGAGCGTGTACCGGCGGGGGGCGAGGTGGGCGAGGATGTTTTCGCCGGCCGCATTGACGAGCCGCTCCCGGCGGACCGCCACGGTGACGCAGTCGGTGCCCGAGGCCTCCAGGCAGCGGGCCATCTCGGCGTAGGTCGTGTATTTGCCGGTGCCTACGATCAGCCGGCTGGCGAGTGACACGCCGCCCACCACGAGGGGCGAGTCATGGGCCTCGCCGGCCGGCCGGCCGGCTTCCCCGGCCGCGATCACGGACTGCTGCACGCTAGCCACCTCCCACGAAGGTCACGATCTCGATCCGCTCGCCCCCGGCCAGCCGGCAGTCGGCGAACCGGCCCCGGGGCACCACCTCGCCGTCGAGTTCGACGGCCACCGGCCGGCCGGCCAGCCCCGCCTCCTCGAGCACGCCCAGGAGTGTGGCCGCGGCCGGCAGCGGCCGGGACTGGCCGTTGACGGTGATCGCCGGGCTGGCTGAATCAGGCCCGCTCACGGCGCCGCCCCTCCGCGGGGCCGGGCCATGTCGAGCGGGTTGAGTTCCGAAATGCCTCCCCGCGCCCCGGCCGACTGCTGGGCCGTCCAGGGAATCCCGTAGGCCACGGTGACGCCGGTCGAGGCATCGGTGACGTAGATCACCGACTGGGCCATCCGATTGCCGGCGGTGCCGGCGAAGGTGGCCCGGCCCGGCACCATCAGAAACCGCGGGCTCTTCGCCTGGCCCGGCTTGAAGCCGAGGTCCTTGAGCACGTTGTGGCGGTAGGCGGTGCCGAACTTGGCGGTGTTTTGATTGAGCACGCCGCCGGTGAGGTCGCCCGTCTCGAAGTCGAGCACGAAGAAGCCCTCGGTCACGCCATCCATGGCAGCGGTGCAGACCGCGAACGACTCATCGGCCAGCGACGACATGGCCCGGGCGATCGGCATGCCCAGGGGCGTCGGGCCCCCCTGGCCGATCAGGTTGCCGGCCAGGAAGGCGGCGGCCAGGGCCGCCAGGCCGGCCATCGAAAAGAAATGCTTGGAAGCCATCGCGACGAACTCCTGAAAGAGAAAAGAGAAGGGGGCGGCCACACCGCCGGGATTCCGCACCGGAGCGTTCAGCCTAGCAGAGTCGAAGCAGCTACGGCTTAGGGCTGCGGCGGCTCGGCCGGCGGGGCGGCCGCCTGGATCACCGTGAGCTTGAACTTGCCGAGGGCATGGGTGCCGTCGGCGTGTTGCTGGTCGAACGTGATCGCCAGGGGAGCCCCGGCCGGCAGGGTAAGCTCGGCCGGCAGCTCGAAGGTGGCCATGTGGGCCTTGCCGATGCCGCCCGAGATCGCCCAGCCGGTCTCGGGCTTGTCGTCGATTGCGCCAGCCACGCCGTAGTTGGCCTGCTCGTAGGTCGCCCTGGCCCCGGCGAACGTCACCGCAGTCGGGGTTTCCGGCTTGCCCGGCTCGCCGTGGGCGACGGCGAAGGTGCTGAGCACGAAGTTGCCGTTGCCGGCCCGGCCCGGCCCCTGGGAAGGCAGGCTCGGGTCGGGGAGCACCTCGAGCTGGAAGGCGGTCACCCGCGGCCCCTCGGGCACGACGGCTTCGAGAGTGTAGGTGTCCTTGGCGAGTTCGCCGGTGACCATCACCACGCCGTCGGCGGCGATCGTGGCCGTCGCGCCGGCTGCGCTCTTGAAGGCCTTGGGTACGAGGGCCGCCACGGTGGGGGCCGGCGGGGGGGGCGGCGGCGGCGGCGGC